>NZ_CP009687.1:1500470-1800564 GCF_001042715.1 Clostridium aceticum
TCTCGAACTGTCATCCTGAGCGTAGCGAAGGATCTTGGAATAACAAAGAATTTTACTAATACATAAGATCCTTCGACTCCGCTTTGCTCCCCTCAGGATGACAAATTATGGTTTAAGTTAATGCTAATGATTCATATTTATTACAACTTATACATTTAGAAAATTTATAGAAATTATAAAGAATGGAGGATAATGCTTATGAAGTTACAGGAAAAATTTCATAACCTTAAGGAAAACCTTAGGGGACTTGAAAGTGTAGCAATTGCTTTCTCAGGAGGGGTAGATAGTACCTTTTTATTAAAAGTAGCACAGGATGTATTAGGTGAAAAAGTCATTGCAGTTACTGCAAGATCTTCTACATTTCCAGAGAGAGAGTTTAAAGAAGCAAAAACATACGCAGAAAACATAGGAGCAAAACATATTGTGATTGTATCAGAAGAACTAGAGATAGAAGGTTTTTCTAAAAATCCAACCAATAGATGCTACTATTGTAAACATGAGCTTTTTTCAAAAATACAAGAAGTAGCTAAACAACATAATATAAACTATGTTTTAGACGGTTCCAATTATGATGATATAGGAGATTATCGTCCTGGTATGCAGGCAGCAAAAGAACTTAAAGTAGTAAGTCCTTTAAAGGAAGCGACATTGACAAAGGAGGATATACGTATTCTTTCTAAAGAGATGGATGTACCTACGTGGAATAAACCCTCTTTTGCCTGTCTTTCTTCAAGATTCCCCTATGGACATGAAATTAATAGAGAGAAGTTAGGCATGGTGGAATTAGCAGAACAATTTTTATTAGACAAAGGTTTCAGACAAGTAAGAGTAAGACATCATGGAGAAATTGCTAGAATAGAAGTAGAGAAAACGGAGAGAGAAAGATTCTTTGATTTACAACTAATGGATGAAATCGGTAACAAACTCAAGGAAATAGGTTTTCATTACGTTACTATAGATGCTTTAGGTTATAGAACAGGAAGCATGAATGAAGTGTTGACAGAAGAGGAAAAAAATTAAAGCTCCCCCATCTAGTTTTGGTAAAGCTAGATGGGGGATTCTTGTAAATTTAACCTATAGCTAAAATAGATAAGACTATACTTAATTTTTGCTGGTAGCAGGACTAGCAGCTTCTTGGCTAGGAGCAATAAAGATCATATACCTTACTAATACATAAAGCACCATAGCAATAGACCAAAACTCTAAAAACTTCACTAAATAACCCAGTATTTCTATTTCTCTTCCTGTATTCAAGAAGAAAGCATTGGTACCCTTCATAGCAATGCCACTAATGACAAAGGGAAAAGTAAAAGCAGAATAACTAGGATAAAATTTCAGTTTCAACATCTTAGGCATATATAGTAGCGTAGAAAACAGCATGAGCAGTGCTAAGGAAGCTAAAAAGATTACCATCATCATATTTTTTTCTTGAAATGCATTTAAATAACCAGCTAAACAAAGACTAGCAGGGGCAGCAAAAATGATCATGGTTGGCAAAGCTGCCTCAGGGATTTCTTTGATCACAAATACCCTATAGGCTACTAAAGGTAGTAATACCAAATAAGAAATAAAGCCAAACCAGAAAATCAACTGTCCTAAATTAGTCAATCCATATACTGGTGATGTTACACTCCCCACAACAATTCCAACATATACTACAAAATAACTTGGAAAAACCTTTTTGATATTAAAGTTCAAAAGATATTTCTTGGTAAAATAAAGGATTAAAAAGCAGTGAATGAGTAGACCAACAATCCAAACAGCAAAGGCTGCTGAAGGTAAATAAGGTCTAATATAGGTAGATAAAATCATCACTCCCATAGAAAAAGTGGGGGTTACACTGGCTACCACAGGGTTTTCAAAGCCTTCAGCCAAAGATTTGGGCTGAGTAAAAATTTTTGTTATAAGAAATACCAATATAATTGCAGAGATTGCTCCAAAAACGTTTCGGTAAATACTACCATAGGATAAAACCAAGTTTCCTGTTGCTGCTAAAGCCAGCATCAGACCTGCCATAGGAATAGGAACTTTTTTAATCATTTGACTCATTTCTTCACCCCGCTATTCATCAATATTGACAAGCTGTAGTTCTCTTACAATCATAGAGGCCAGCTTCTCGGCGATCTCTCCTGTAAAACCAACACATTGATTTTTATGCTCTCCTGATGCCATATCCATCCCATGGGTTAGGATTTTACAACATAAGTGTTTATGATTGCTTTTGAAGCTTTCTTGTAACTCGTTGGCCAACTCAAGGGTTTTTTGAACCTTTGGGTCTCCTCCCTTTGTTCTTCCAAAAAAGTATCCCAGCATCATGATTCCACCGGATACCGCACCACAGACACACTTAGATCTTCCTATACCTACAGGAAACCCTGAAGCCATAGCGATGATTTCTTCTGGCATATCGATTTCAAAATTCTCTTTAATTGAACTAACAATAGCTTCTGAACAGAAAAAGTCTCCTTTTCTGTATAGTTCTTCAGCATCATTTTTAATTTTTTTAATACTTACTTGTTTTCTCATGAGTAAAGCCCCCTTTAGATTTTAAATGATAGTTATTTTTAAAAAAGAAAAATAATATATAAACAAAAATTATCAATTAAAGTATAACATAAACACGTTTAATTACTAATCGAATTATTCAATACTAAATATAAAGAGAATTAAAATAATCTATCATTAAGCGTTAACTTAAGCCATAATTTGTCATCCTGAGTGGAGCAAAGCGGAGTGGAAGGATCTTAGTGTTAGGAAAATTCTTCGTTACGCTCAGGATGACAGTTCGAGAGAATTTTAGTAATAATTGTATTAAGTTAACGCTTATGAATAATCTATAAGAAATTATTGGAATAAAAATAGAAGAAATAATTTAGCGTCTTGGAACAAGGAAAATGCAAAGAATTCTTATGTGTTAAAGAAATAAAAGGATGTAAAATTCAATAGAGAAATATAAGAGTCACACAAGGTAATGGTGGGAGGGGCAATGGAAGAAAGGTTTTATAGATTGGTCCTATCAATAAAAGAACCTCTATGCCATATATAGCATAGAGGTTCTTTTATTGCATATCCTGCTGGATGCCAGCTAAGAAAGTTTTTGATGCTAATTCATATTCTTCATCACTTTCAATATTGCTTAGTTCTGGATTACCTTCATTTTCTATAAGCCTATACAACAATGCTGTTTCAGAATTTTCAGGTAGTACAGCAATATAGTTTTGACCACTAACTTCAAAGATATCCAATACATCACATGTGACTTCTGTATGATCTGCAAGGGTTAAGTAGATTTTTTTATGTTGCAAGTGCTTATTAGATGAATCGTTACATCCACAATTATTTAGACAATTTCCCATGAGTACTTTTCTCCTTTATAAAGATATATTTTTTAAATTATTGACAAAGAAAGAAAGAATTATAAGTACTTTAAAGATGTTAGCAGCTAAATCTATCGATACCGTGTTAAAAAGGTGATGGGATTTCATGATAATGGAATTTATGGAATAATATGATTTGCCACGAAGTAGGATTAAGTGTATAATAATATTTAAAATTATTTTACTGGGAAAGGAACAGACATATTAATGAGTGTATTTTTATTTATTTTAATCAATAATATCATACCTATATTTGCCCTTATAGCATTAGGGTATTTTTTGACGAAAAAATTCGATTTGAATATACATACCTTAACCAAATTGAATTTTTATGCCTTTCTTCCTTGTTTTACCTTTGTAAGTTTATATACTACCAAAATTCCTCTGGAGATGACAAAGGTATTGATGGCGGTTATTTTTCTCATGGTGATGAATATATTTGTTGTCAAACTGGTTGCAAAAGCATGTGATTATAGTGAAGGTATGAAAAATGCTTTTAGTAATTGTGTATTATTTTATAACACAGGTAATATAGGGATACCTTTAGTGACATTGGTTTTTAGTAGCCAACCCTTTGTGATTAATGGTGAAACACCTTATTTAAATATTGCTCTTACTGCACAGATTATGGTTTTAGTAGTACAAAACATTACCACAAATACTTTTGGATTTTTAAATGCAGGCCGTGCTACTACCCATTGGAAAGAGTGTATCTATAAGGTCTTAAAAATGCCAACCATTTATGCTATTCCTTTAGCATTTTTACTAAAAGCCATACCCTATGATATGACACAATTGCCTATCTGGCCTGCTCTTGAATATGCTAGAGATGCTTTAGTATCTATCGCACTTATCACCTTAGGGGTACAGCTTTCACGTACAGCCTTTGAGCTCAAAAATAAAGACGTATATCTTGCTACAGTTATAAGACTCGTTATAGGACCACTGTTGGCACTGCTAATTATTTATCTATTTCATATGGAGGGTATCATTGCACAGGTGATCATGATTTCATCAGCACTGCCTACAGGAGTAAATGTTGCACTTATTGCAGTAGAATACGATAATTTTCCAGACTTTTCTTCGCAGACAGTAATGTTTACTACATTATCAAGTGCAGTCAGTCTTGCTGGCGTGATTTATATAGCAAGAATTTTTTTTCCTATATAAATCCATATGTAAAAAGCTTTTTACTGTGTTTTTAGCTAAAAAAGTATAAAAAAATTTAAAAAATTTGAAAACATTACCATTTTGCAAAAACCAATATTCTTCTTAAAATAAATTTCTAAATATTGAAAAAATTTAAAAAAATCTAAAAAAATCTAAAAAAAAGGTATTGAAAAGCAATTTATTCTGTGATATATTATTTAAAACAAAGCAACACCAAAACAATAAGCTGTAGATTACTAGAAAAGAATAAAAATGAAGTAAAAACAAGTAGTGAAATTTGAGTAATAAATAATAAATAATATACATTTTGGCTAAAGGATATATACTAATGGAGGCATATATTCATTAAACAAAATATATTTTATGAGTTAATTCAAAAAAATAAGTGAAAATGAATTGTACCAACGAAGGTATACTGCATACAAGAGCAGTATGCCTTTTATTTTTTTAAAAAACAAAAAGTATACAATATACTTAGAGCAAAAATTGTTTTCAGTTTTGGTGGTTATTTATCACTGCCGAATGAATATAAAACTAATTTCAAAAGGGGGAAACATGATGAGACAAATTGCGATTTATGGAAAAGGTGGGATTGGGAAATCAACAACAACCCAAAACTTAACATCAGCTTTAGCAGAGGCAGGGAAAAAAATCATGATAGTGGGATGTGACCCAAAGGCGGATTCTACTAGATTAATACTAGGGGGTCTATCTCAAAAAACAGTTATGGATACCTTAAGAGAGGAAGGCGAAGATATTGATTTAGAGGATATCTTATTACCAGGTTTTTCAGGAATCAAGTGTGTTGAGTCTGGTGGACCAGAGCCAGGGGTAGGATGTGCTGGTAGAGGGATTATTACTTCTATTAATATGTTGGAAAGTTTAGGAGCCTATGAAGCTGACTTGGATTATGTTTTTTACGATGTACTAGGAGATGTTGTTTGTGGAGGATTTGCGATGCCTATCCGTGAAGGAAAAGCACAAGAAATCTACATTGTTGCCAGTGGTGAGCTAATGGCTTTATATGCTGCTAATAATATTTCAAAAGGGATTCAAAAATATGCTAAAACCGGGGGGACTCGTCTAGGTGGAATTATATGTAATAGTAGAAAGGTAGACAATGAATATGAATTATTAAATGCTTTTGCAAGTGAGTTAGGTAGTCAATTAATTCACTTCGTACCAAGGGATAACATCGTTCAAAGAGCAGAAATCAACAAAAAGACTGTTATTGAGTTTGATGGTAAATGTGATCAAGCAGATGAGTATAGAACATTAGCAAGAAATATCGATGGCAATGACATGTTTGTAGTGCCAAAGCCAATGCATACAGATAGACTAGAAGAATTAATGATGGAATTTGGTATTTTAGGGTAGTGGGGTAAGGTACTTCTCTGCCTTAACAAAAAAAGATTTTTATTTAACAGTAAAAATCTTAGGAGAAAATAAAAATTTTATCTACAGGAGGGAATATAGATGAAACTAATTAGAGCGATTATTCGACCAGAAAAGGTAGCTGGCGTGCTGGCAGAGTTGAATGATGCTGGATTTCCAGCGGTAACCAAAGCAGAAGTAGTAGGGCGAGGAAAGCAAAGAGGAATTAAAGTAGGAGATATCTCTTACGATGAGATTCCCAAAAACCTATTGATGTTTGTCTGTGAAGATGAGTACAAGGATCATGTCCTAGAGGTAATAAAGCGTAAAGCTAAAACAGGAGAAAAAGGTGCTTTTGGTGATGGTAAAATCTTTGTCAGTGAGGTAGAAGACGTCTACACCATCAGTAGTGGAGAAAGAAAACTGTAAAAGGAGGCATCTTATATGAAGGAGATTATGTCGATTATTCGGATGAGTATGGTAAATAAAACAAAAGCTGCCTTAGCAGCAGAAGGATTTCCCGCATTTACTTGTGCCAAGGTTTCTGGCAGAGGGAAAAAACAAATGCATTATCAAATCATTGAAGAAGGTTTTTTAGCTGGAGAAAATATTTCTACAGCAGTGGCAGAATCCATTTCAGAAGAACACAGATTGTTGCCAAAACGATGGATTTCCATTACGGTACCAGAGGAAGATGTTGCTAAGGTGGTAGATGTTATTATCAATGTGAACCAAACAGGGCATCCAGGAGATGGAAAAATATTTGTTTTGCCAATGGAGGAAGCCATTCGAATAAGAACCGGTGAAGCAGGAGACTCAGCAATCGTTTAAAAGTGAAGGAGTGATGGAGATATGGCGATATCTAAGAAAAAAATGGATAGTATTTTAGAAAAATACCCTCCAAAAGTCAAGAAAAATCGTGCCAAACATATTTTGTTAAAGGATTCTAAGGAAGAGCAAGAAATTCAAGCCAACACCCGTACTGTTCCTGGAATTATCACCAATAGAGGTTGTTGTTTTGCAGGTTGTAAAGGAGTTGTGTTGGGACCCCTTAGAGATGTAGTACACATCGTACACGGTCCCATAGGATGTTCCTATTATACATGGGGAACCAGAAGGCATAAGGGAAGATCAGAAAAGGGAGAAGATAACTTTTTAAGCTACTGTTTTTCAACAGATATGCAGGAAAGTGACATTGTCTTTGGTGGTGAGAAGCGATTAAAGCAGGCAGTCAAGGAAGCTTATGAAATTTTTAAACCTGAAGCCATCACCATTTCCTCTACCTGTCCAGTAGGTCTTATAGGTGACGATATTCATGCTGTAGCAAGGGAAGCTCAAGAAGAGTTTGGGATTCAAGTATTGGCTTTTGACTGTGAAGGGTATAAGGGTGTTAGTCAATCTGCAGGTCACCATATTGCAAATAATGTATTGATGAAGGATGTTATCGGTACAGGGGATGCAGAAACGAAGCCCTATGCTATTAATATCATGGGTGAGTACAATATCGGTGGAGATGGATGGGAAATTTCCAGAATATTAGGAAAAATAGGTTATCATATTGTTTCTGTTATGACAGGAGACGGTACCTATAAAGAATTAAAAAGTGCTCATAAAGCGGATTTAAACTTAGTACAATGTCATCGTTCCATCAACTATATAGCAGAAATGATTGAAACGAAATATGGTACACCATGGTTGAAGGTGAATTTTATAGGGATTCAAGGGACAATTGATAGTTTAAGAAATATGGCAAAGTATTTTGGTGATGAAACACTGATTAAGAAAACTGAAGAAGTCATCAAAGAAGAACTTGAAGCCCTTCAAAAGCCTTTGGAGATATATAAGAAAATGTGTGAGGGAAAAACCGCATTACTCTTTGTAGGAGGCTCTAGAGCCCACCACTATCAAGGATTATTAAAGGAACTGGGGATAGAAACGGTTATGGCGGGATATGAATTTGGTCACAGAGATGACTACGAAGGTAGAGATGTAATTCCTTACATTAAAATGGATGCTGATAGTAGAAATATTCCAGAAATCCATGTGGAGAAGGATGAAAGTAGTTATAAATTATATTTATCTCCGGAAAAGCTGGAGAAATTAAAAAAGGAAATGCCTTTAAATAGATATGATGGCATGATTAAGGAAATGAAGGATGGCAGCTTTGTTATTGATGATTTAAACCATTTTGAAACAGAGGAATTATTAAAAAGTATAAAACCTAGTCTCTTCTGTTCTGGTATTAAGGATAAATATGTAGCACAAAAAATGGGGATATTTTCAAAACAGCTTCATTCCTATGATTACAGTGGTCCTTATGCAGGATTTAGAGGGGCAGTGATCTTTGCAAAAGATGTTTCAATGGGTATGAATACGCCAACTTGGGGCTTTATTACACCCCCTTGGAAGAAGGAACCTCTGTTGGAGGGAAAAGTTGTAGAGGAGGTGGCAACATGTTAGATCATACAACAAAGGAAGTTCACGAAAGAAAAGCATTGGTTATCAACCCGACTAAGACATGTCAACCGATAGGAGCTATGTATGCGGCCTTGGGAATTCATAATTGTTTACCCCATAGCCACGGTTCTCAAGGATGTTGTTCTTTTCACAGAATGCATTTGACGAGACATTTTAGAGATCCTATCGTTGCTTCCACCAGTTCCTTTACAGAAGGGGCCTCAGTTTTTGGTGGAGGAGCAAATTTAAAAACTTCTATAAAAAATGTATTTTCTATCTATAATCCTGATGTCATTGCGGTAAGCACCACATGTCTTTCTGAGACGATTGGTGATGATTTACCTACAACCATCAAGGATTCAGAAGTACCTAAAGGAAAATATGTCATTCATGCCAATACTCCTAGCTATGTGGGGTCTCATGTTACTGGTTTTTCTAATATGGTAAAGGCAATGGTAAGCTATTTTTCTGAAGGCAAAGGGGATGGAAGCAATAAAAAAGTAAATATCATTCCAGGCTATACAGAACCAGGAGATATGAGGGAACTAAAAAGAATTGCTAAACTATTGGATATTCCAACGATTCTTTTTCCAGATACCAGCGGTGTAGTAGACTCTCCCATGACAGGAAAATATAGAATGTATCCAAAGGGCGGCACAAAGGTAGGAGAATTAATCGATACTGGAAATTCTATGGCGACAGTGGCCTTAGGAAGATTTGCTTCAGAGGCAGCTGCTAATGAACTAGAAAAAAAATGCAAGGTAGGTCCTCATGCATTAAATTTACCAATTGGTATAAAGGCTACAGATGAATTCATTATGGAGTTAGTAAAAATCACTGGAAAAGACGTTCCCTATGAGCTAGAGGAAGAAAGGGGGCAGTTGGTAGATATTATGACGGATACCCATCATCACTATCATGGAAAAAAGGTGGCTATTTTTGGAGATCCAGATCATGTTATCGCCATGACAGAATTCACTTTAAGTCTGGGAATGAAACCAATTTATGTAGTTACAGGAACTCCTGGAGGAGCTTTTGAAAAACAAGTAAAACCTATGCTAGAAAGTGCTAATGTAGAAGGTATTGTAAAGAGCTCTGGAGATTTATTTGAACTGCATCAGTGGATTAAAAATGAACCAGTAGATCTTTTGATTGGAAATACCTATGGAAAATATATTGCTCGTGCAGAGGATATTCCTCTAGTACGATTTGGTTTCCCCAACATGGATCGTACGGTACACAGTTATTTTCCAATAGTAGGGTACAAAGGGGCTATGCGTCTGATTGAAATGATTGGAAATGCTTTACTAGACCGTGTTGATAGAGATGCACTGGATGAAGACTTTGAATTGGTACTTTAATAAATGGATTGAGAGGGGATGTGGTTAAATACAACTACATTCCTCTCATATAAATGGAGTGATTGGCTATGGGAACAAAAAGATGTTTGGGAGCATTAGAAGAAAGAAGTAATTCTATATTAGAAAAATCAAAAAATGACAAGCAGCAAAAGATTAGCTGTGATCAGAATAGTGTGGCAGGAGCTGTCAGTCAGCGAGCTTGTGTTTACTGTGGTGCAAGGGTTGTACTAAACCCTATTACAGATGCTTATCATATTGTCCATGGTCCCATTGGCTGTGCCAGCTATACCTTTGACATTCGAGGCAGCTTAAGTAGTGGGGAAGAAGTTTATCGCAACAGTTTTTCCACTGATTTGAGGGAGCGAGATATTATTTTTGGAGGAGAAAGAAAATTAACAGCTGCCATTGATGAAATTGTAGAACAGAATGATCCAAAACTAATATTTATCTATTCTACCTGTGTGGTAGGGGTTATTGGTGATGATCTAGAGGGTGTAGCAAGAGCTGCAGAAAAAAAATACAAGATTCCTGTGATTCCTATACAATCCTCAGGATTTGCCGGTAACAAAAACGCCGGCTATAAGGCAGCTTGTCATGCTCTACTAAACCTAATGGGGGAAGAAGTGCAAAAAAAGGAAGAGGGCATTAACTTTTTAGGTGACTTCAATCTTGCAGGAGAGATGTGGATCAATCAATCCTATTTTGAAAGAATGGGTATCTCTTTAATTTCAAAAATGACAGGGGATGCTTCTTATAAAGAACTGAAAAAAGCACCTAGAGCAAAATTGAACATTGTACAATGTGCTGGTTCCATGACTTATTTAGCTAAGCAGATGGAAGAACGTTACGACATCCCTTTTATTAATGTAAGCTTTTATGGTTTAGAAGACACAGTGACATCCCTTAGAAAAATTGCTTCTACCCTAAAGGATCAACAGGTTCTTTTGAAGACAGAAGCTTTAATTGAAAGTGAGTTAAAGAAAACCCATGAAGCTCTAGAATATTACCGAAAAAAACTGGAGGGAAAGAAGGCAGCCATCTATGTAGGTGGTGGATTTAAAGCAATTTCTTTAATTAAACAATTCCGAGATTTAGGTATGGAGACAGTAATGGTAGGTACGCAAACTGGAAGAGCAGAGGAATATGAAGTGATTCGTGACTTGGCACAGGAGGGAACGGTTATCTTAGATGATAGCAACCCAACAGAGCTGGAAAAATTCATGAAGGAAAAAGGAGCAGACATTTTGGTAGGGGGGGTAAAGGAAAGACCTCTTGCCTATAAATTAGGTGTAGCTTTCTGTGATCACAACCATGAACGAAAGCATCCTCTAAATGGATTTGAAGGAGCTATTAACTTTGCTCAGGAAATACATGCTTCTATCAATAGTCCCGTATGGAAAATTATTAAAAGAGAGCAGGGGGGCTGTAAATGAAAAATAGAAATTTTGTCAATCTAAATGTAAATCCCTGCAAGTGTTGTATGCCAATGGGAGCATCCATTGCCTTTAAGGGTATCGAAAGCACAATGGTATTACTTCACGGTTCTCAGGGATGCAGCACTTATATTCGAAGACATATGGCCGGCCACTACAATGAACCGATAGATATTGCATCTTCTTCTCTAAATGAAAAGGAAACGATTCATGGTGGTGCTGAAAATTTAAAAAAAGGTTTGAAGAATACACTTCGACTATATAATCCAAAAATGATAGGAATCTCCACAACTTGCTTGGCAGAGACCATCGGAGAAGATCTGCAAAGAATTATCACAGAGTTTAAGGAGGAAGAACCTCTTTACAGGGATAGAGTATTTGTACCAGTATCAACACCAGGGTATGGGGGCACCAACTACGAAGGATTTTACTTTACCCTGCGAAAAATTCTAGAGACAATTGCGGTGGATACTACGCCTACAGATAGTATCAATATTATTGCTGGAAATCTTACCCCTGCAGATATTAGAAAAATCAAAGAAATACTAAACCTCTTTGATATTCGTTATACGATTTTGCCGGATGTCAGCAAAACCTTAGATGCTCCCTTTACTACGGATTATCAAAAACTATCTTCTGAGGGAACAAAAATAAAGGATATAGAAAAAATGGCAGGAGCTTCTATCACCATAGAAATGGGGATGTTGATTTCTGAAGACCTTTCTCCTGGGAAGTACTTAGAAGAAACCTATGGTATTCCTCTTTATCGATGTCCTTTACCGATTGGTCTAAAAAATACCGACGATTTTATAGAAATTCTTGAAAAAATTACTGGAAAAGAGATGCCAGAAAAATTAAAGGAAGATCGAGGAAGAATGTTGGATGGGATGATAGATTCCCACAAGCATAATGCTGAAGGTCGTGCTGCTATCTTTGGTGAACCAGATACGGTCTATGCTGTGACAAAGCTATGTTTAGAGAACGGCATACAACCTCTACTGATTTCAACAGGTACAAAAGCAACAAAATTAAAGAGGTTATTAGAATTAGACTTAAAGAAACAGGATGAAGGCTGTATGATTCTCGATGATACAGACCTAGAAACTATTCGTCATTATGTTAAAGAATTAGGTGCTAATATTTTAATAGGGACATCTGAAGGAAAGTTCATCACAGAAAGAGATGGTGTACCTTTGGTTCGTATTGGGTTTCCAATACATGATCGAGTAGGAGCACAAAGAAGGACTTATACTGCTTACGAAGGTTCTATGCAATTTTTAGATGAAATCACCAATACCCTTATAGAGGAAAAATATAGTCATTATCGTGAAAATATGTATGAAAAATATTATCAAAAAGGTTAAAAATTATCCGAATATTCTGTAAAGGGAGGGATCATGATGGAAGAAAAATGGACCACTGAAGTCAGGGAAAAAACTGAAAAGCATCCCTGCTACTGTGATACCGCCCATAAATATGCTAGAATGCATATTCCTGTTGCACCAAAGTGCAACATTCAATGTAACTACTGTAACCGTAAATATGATTGCTTAAATGAAAGTCGGCCAGGGGTCACCAGTGAGGTTTTAAAACCAGAGGAGGCACTGGAGAAGTATAAAGCAGTAAAGGAAAAACTGGAAAATTTAATGGTGGTAGGTATTGCAGGACCTGGGGATGCTTTAGCCAACTTTCAGGAGACAAAAAAATCGATCGAACTCATTAAAAAGCATGATCCAAATGTAACTTTTTGTTTATCCACCAATGGTCTGATGCTGCCGGAATATGCAGATGAAATCCATCATCTTGGCATCACCCATATCACTGTGACCATTAATGCTATTGATCCTAAGATTGCGGCTAAAATCTATAGCAAAATTTGTTATAAGGATAAAATTTATACAGGAGAAGAGGCAGGAAAACTCTTGATCGAAAAGCAGTTAGTTGGACTAAAGTTGATGCAGGAGAAGGGGATCGTGTGTAAGGTGAATATGGTTATGATCAAAGGGGTGAATGATCATCATATAGAAAAGGTAGTAAAAAAAGTGAGGGAACTAGGGGTTTATATGAGTAATATTATGCCGCTGATTCCTGCAAAGGGTAGTAAATTTGAGGATATGAAATTGGTCAGCAATGGAGAACTAAATGCTCTAAGAAAAAAATGCTCTATTGACTTAAAGCAAATGTATCATTGTAGACAGTGCAGAGCAGATGCCATCGGAATTTTAGGAGAAGATGTTTCCTTAGACTTCAGAAAGGGGGCTTGTGGCCATAAGATGGATCAACCAACAACACAACAAGAATATACTATTGCAATTGCTTCCAAAACCGGGAGGCTCATTGACCAACATTTTGGGCATGTAAAGGAATTCTTCATTTATAAGTATAGCAATGATAGGGTGGAGTTCATAGAAAAGCGTTTAGTAGATCAATACTGTAGAGGTGAGGAGGACTGTGAGGACACAGAAACCAAAATAGAAAAAATCATGAAGGTCCTTGGAGATTGTAATCTTGTACTATGTCTTCGTATTGGCAACGCACCAAGAAAAAATCTAGAAGCCAATAATATCCATATTGTTGAGATCTATGAAGAAATTGAAAAGGGTATTCTGAAGGCTGTAAGAGAATTAAAAGCTGTTTCATAAATGATAAAAGGGGTGTGGAAGAAATGCATAAACCAAAGTTTCATATTTTTGTCTGTTCTAGTTCTCGAATCAATGGAGAACAAAAAGGATTTTGTCTTCAAAAAGGTGCTGTAGAGATTGTCAACAATTTTATGGAGGAAATCCAGGAGCGTGAGTTAGATGGGGAGGTGATGGTGACCAATACAGGATGTTTTGGTATCTGTAGCAAAGGACCTATAGTGGTGGTCTACCCAGAGGGGGTTTGGTACGGCAGCGTAACGCCAGAAGATGTAGAAGAAATTATGGATTCCCACATAGAGGGTGGAGAAATCGTATCTCGGTTAGCCCTCTAAGGAAAAAAAGTATAGGAGGAAATTCCTTGAAGACAGAAGGTTATAACAAAGATTACACCAGGTAAATCAAGTACTGGTGTAATCTTTATATACCACGTTAAAACATATTCTGCAATGAGAGAGGAGGGACTAAAAATGAAAAGGGGATTTTTAATAAGTTTTATTGCAATAATCATTTTATTTTTATTTGGCTGTGGAGAACAGCAATCTAGTTATTCTTTAAAAGATAAAAAACAAGTGATTGTTTTTGCTGCTGCTAGCCTTATGGAAGTTTTGCAGGAAGTCAAAGAAGACTATGAAAAACAATATTCGGATATAACAATTCTTTATAACTTTGCTGGTTCCGGCACTTTACAAAAGCAAATTCAAGAAGGAGCACCAGCAGATCTTTTTATCTCTGCAGGCTCAGATCAAATAGATATATTGGAGGAGCAAGGATTGATTATAAAAGAAGATAGCGTTGATTTGTTACAAAATAAGTTAGTGGCAATAGGGAGGAGGGAAATGAAGGGGGTTATTAACAAAATAGAAGATTTTACAGATCCTCAGGTAAAGAAGATTGCCTTTGGAAACCCTGCAACTGTTCCATCGGGAAAATATACTGAAGAGTCTTTGCGTTTCTACGGTCTATGGGAGGTGCTAGAGGAAAAATATGTCTTCACGAAGGATGTAAAACAAACCCTAGTCTATGTAGATACCTCTAATGTAGATATAGGTTTGGTCTACTTAACAGATAGCCAGCAGTTGCAAAGTGGGGAAGTGCTTTTTGAAGTCCAGGAAAAAGCTCATCAATCTATTATTTATCCTGCTGTAGTTCTACAATCAAGTAATAGCTCACAAGAGGCAAAGGCGTTTTTGTCTTATTTAAAAAAGGAAGATACTAAAGCAATTTTTATGAAATATGGTTTTATTCTTTAAAATTAAACTTTTATCATCAGTTTTATTATCAGAAGGAGGGGAGTTAATTGTTAAGTACGATCTTGCTTTCTTTAAAAATTGCATTTATAGCTACTTTTATTACTTTTATTCTTGGCACAGCAATCTCTTATTTGTTGATTAAAAAAGATTTTATCGGAAAAGCGCAGTTAGAAACTTTATTAACATTACCAATGGTGCTACCCCCCTCAGTGGTGGGCTATGGTCTGCTGATTCTATTTGGACGAAGTGGCTTTATTGGAAAAAGGCTGTATGATTATTTTGGTGTCCAAATTGTTTTTACTGCTGCTGGGGCGGTTATTGCAGCAACCATAGTTTCGCTGCCTTTAATGGTCCAAAGTGTAAAGGCAGCTTTTTCTAATGTTGATCCAGTTTATGAAAGGGTTGCTGAGAGTCTTGGTTCAGGTAAGCTGAAGGTTTTTTTAACCGTTACTCTTCCTCTCTCTTGGACGGGGATTGTAGGGGGAGTGATGTTAGCATTTGCTAGAGCATTGGGAGAGTTTGGTGCTACATTAATGATTGCAGGAAATATTCCAGGAAAGACTCAAACCATCCCTTTAGCGATTTATTTTGCAGTAGAAACAGGGGACTATATTACTGCTAATCAATTGATGTTATTTATGATTCTTTTTAGTTTTTTTATCATTGGTGTAACAAACCACTGGGTGAAGAAAAAACATTATATAGAAATGATGAGGGCAGAAAAATGATAAATATAGAGATAAAAAAACAATATAATGGTTTTCAATTAGAGGTAAATTTTAAGGCCTATAATGAAGTTTTAGTAATCTTGGGTTCCTCTGGTGCTGGGAAAAGCACAATCTTAAACTGCATTGCTGGAATGGTTTACCCAGATGCAGGGAAAATTTTTTCAGAGGATTTTATTTTTTTTGATTCAGAAAAAAATATAAATATGCCTGTATTTCAAAGGCGAGTGGGTTATGTTTTTCAATCCTATGGTCTATTTCCACACATGACAGTAGATAAAAACATTCGTTATGGATTGAAAAATTATCCTTTTTTAAAGGGAGAGGAGCGTTTTGATCCACAATATCTTATGGAGAGCTTTAAGATTTCTCACTTAAAAAATAAATATCCTTATCAACTATCTGGTGGTGAAAAGCAAAGGGTGGCGTTAGTTAGAACGTTAGTGTTGAAACCTAGAATATTGCTGCTGGATGAACCTTTTTGTGCATTAGACTATGGTACTAAAAAAGTGTTGTATAATGAATTTATGATGATAAAGAGTAACTGGAATATTCCCATCATCCTTATTACCCATGATGAAGAGGAGGCTAAACTGTTAGGTGATCGAAGATTAAGATTGAGAAATGGAAGAGTATTAGAAGAAATGTTAAAAAATTGCACCAATGCTTTTCATGAAAGCAAGGTCGGCTTAACATACTAAAGCATTAGGAAATTGAGTGGAAACCTTGCTCCATCGGATCTTAGGGTTTTATCTACATTGACGTCCGTAGATAGGAGTATTTTATTAATAAGGAATCTTAAAGAGAAATCTAATGAAAAGTGTCAAAACTTATAGATGATTTTCTAAAAGAACTTTTATAAAAAAACTTAGCTAAGACCAAAACTGATGAATTTCAAAGTAAAAATGTGAAAAATTATAAAAAATAACATAAAGTTCTATGCAAATTAACATTGGAATAGTATAATAGCTGATAATGGTAAATAATGCAAACGAAGGGGAATGTCAATGAAGAGTATACGGATAAAAATATTATTAGCTTTTTTAGTTCCTTGTTTTGTTCTCACATCAGCTTTAGGTTTTTACAATGTTATGAATCTTGTAAAATTAAACGAAAGTCAAATAGCAACAATCCAGGAAGTGCTTTTTAATGACTATGATATGAATACTACACAGCAAGTAGAAACTGCCACGAGCGTTGTTGAATTATACTATGGACTGTATCAAGAGGGACAACTTTCTGAAGAAGAAGCTCAAGAAAGTGCAAAAGCAGCAGTAAAGGCCCTGAGGTATGGGGAAGAAGGATATTTTTGGATTGATAATTTAGAAGGAAGTTTAATAGCTCACCCCATGGTTCCCCAGCAGGAGGGGACAAATAGGATAAACACGCAGGATCCAAATGGCGTAGAACTAATTAAGGAAATCATTGAGGCGGCGAAAGATAATAAAAATCATGGATTTACAAACTATATGTGGGAGAAACCTCAAGATGTTGATACTGGAAAATTATCTCCTAAAAGAGCCTATTCCCAGCTTTTTAAACCCTGGGGTTGGGTAGTAAGCACGGGAAATTATGTAGATCATTTACATGACTTAGTTGAAGAAAACCGTGAAGAATTAACAAGAAACCTTCATAGAAATATAACTGCTTTGGGAGGATTTATGATAGTATTCTTAGGGGGTTTTGCTATTTTGGCTATATTTATCAGCAAAACCATATCTAAACCTATCTTAAAAATAGTCAAGTCTTTTGAAAAAGATGAGGAGGGGAAGATACACATTCAGGAAATAAAAGTGAATGTGCGGGATGAAGTAGGTACTTTAGCAAATACCCTTAACGAGTTTGCTTTACAGGTCAGCAGTTTTATCAATAGTGCTATGACCAGTGTAGAGGATTTATCCAACAGCGTAGATTCTCTAAACGCTTTAGCTGAAAAAGTAGAAGGTAATGTTGAAGTAACAGCTACCAATACTTCTGATGTAAGTCAACATATGGAATATATTGCAACATCAACAAATGAGATTACTACCACTATGGAGGAGATTGACCAAGCCATCAATTCCATTGCAAGAAGAACCGAAGAAGGAGCAAATTCGTCTAATGAGGTAAGCAATAGGGCTAAGACATTACAAGAGTATTCTATTGAGTCTAAAGAAAGAGCGAAGAACATGTACAACGTGGCAAAGGATAATGTAGAAGTTGCCATACAAGAAGTAAAAAAGGTAGAAGATATTGTAAAGCTATTACATCAGATCAACGAGATAGCAGAACATACGAATTTACTGGCATTAAATGCTGCTATTGAAAGTGCAAGAGCTGGTGAGGCAGGCCGAGGTTTTGCAGTAGTAGCGGAAGAAATAAGAAAATTATCTGAAAGTACTGCTGCCACTGTAAAAAATATTGAATCTTTATCCAGCATTATCGTGAATTCTGTAGATAACTTGGTAAATAATACAAGAGATGTTTTAAACTTTATTGACAAAGACGTGCTAACCAACTATGATAGCTTAGTACAAGCAGGAGAGCAATATTTTAATGATGCACAGCAAATCAATAGTGTTATGACAGAACTAAGTGCCACCTCTGAGGAAATAGGTGCCTCTACTAATGAAGTATCTAATAGAGCAGGTCAAGTGGCAGAGTTAATTAATAAAAGTGTTGATAGTATAGAAGGTGTGACACAGCAGACATCTACTATCTTAGAGAGTATTATAGATATTAAAGAAAATGCTTCTAGTAATCTAGAAAATGCAGAGAAACTAAAACTATTTATAAGCAAATTTAAAATATAATCTCAAACCACATTAGTCATTAGGTTAATGTGGTTTTATATCGGTATTAGCAGGAGGATTGTCTTTTATGTAGAATATTCATAGAAATGAAAAAAAATACCAGAGGGGGCGTTTTAACATGTTTAACAAGCTGAGTGGTGAAGGGTATATATCCAACTTAAAAGATACTGAACAAAAGACCTTGGTATATGGAGATAAAACATTAATGGTAGAATTTAAGTTTAAAAAAGGAAGTGTGTTACCTAAACATAGCCATCCTTATGAACAAACAGGTTACTTGATTAGTGGACATATGATTTTATCAATCGATGGAAAAACCTATGATGTTCATCCTGGAGATAGTTGGTGTATTCTTGATGGACTTCAGCATAGTGCAGAAGCAATTGAAGATACGATTGCTGTGGAAGTGTTTGCACCAGTAAGAGAGGACTACTTACCACAAAAGACATATGAGGAGATGACGAAATGAAGTGTTCGCAAGCGAGTATAGGTAGAGTATTTATTTTGCGTTTAGAGCATGGAGATCAGCTGCCAGATACAATTGAAGCCTTTGCCCTTCAACATAAAATTCAGTCAGCTACTGTATTCTTTCTGGGTGGTGCTGAAAAAGATAGTAAGGTTGTGGTTGGGCCAGAGGAAGGTGGGGCAGAAAAAATTGTTGCTACGCTTACAAATCTATCAGGGGTAAGTGAATCAGTGGGGGTTGGGACACTGTTTGTTAATCAAGAGAAAATCCCAAAGCTTCATTTGCATGCAGCATTTGGTCGTGGTAGGGATACAGTTACAGGCTGTACAAGAGAAGGAGTAAAGATTTGGCATATTGGTGAGGTGATTATCTTAGAATTAATAAACCACTCTGCTGAAAGAAAAATAGACCCTCGAACTGGCTTTGAACTTTTGGAAGTATAAATGGAAGTGTAGATAAAAAATAAAGTCATCCTTTGAAAAATTTAAAGGATGACTTTGATTTAAAGCTCATTACAAAATTATAATCTAACTACGATCTTAAAAAACATATTGTTTACTATATGTTATAAAATGTTATAAAAAACTGCCCATAAGGGCAGTTAATTCGCTATAATTTATAATTTTACAACGTTCTCAGCTTGTGGTCCACGATTTCCTTGAACAACGTCAAATTCAACACTTTGACCTTCTTCTAAAGTTTTAAAACCGTCACCAGTAATTGCAGTGAAATGAACGAATACATCGTCTCCACCTTCTACTTCAATAAATCCAAATCCTTTTTCAGCGTTAAACCATTTAACTTTTCCTGTTTTCATTAAAAAAAACCTCCAAATAATTTTTATAATTTTTCTCATATGTAAGGAGAAAAAAATTCGCATATTATAAAGAGTGATATTTTTGGTGAAGTGATAACTCTTTATAATATGCGAATTATAAACTCCATCTACACAATATCTTAATAATACCATTTTTAAAAATTATTGTCAACAATAAAATTTAAAAAAGTTTTAATTTTTTTCTGCCTACAAAAATCCTAGAGAGCTAAGTAAAATAGGATCCCTAAGTAATGTACGATACTACCACCTAAAACAAACAAGTGCCAGATTCCATGGTTGAAGGGGATTCTTTTGCATGCATAAAATATCACCCCTAAAGTATAAATCAATCCTCCAGCCAGTAACCAAAGAAATAGTCCTGGAGGAGCCATGCTGAGCATAGGTTTGACAGCAATAATGATTAACCAACCCATAATGACATAAATGATGGTAGACAGGTACTTGATCTTATTTATAGAGAGTACCTTTAAGATGATTCCAATAATTGCTAAGGACCAGATTACACCAAAAATACTCCAACCCCATGCACCCCTCATAGATACAAGAGCAATAGGTGTGTAGCTTCCAGCGATAAGCAAATAAATAGAAACATGATCGAGAATCCTCAATACCCTTTTGCTCTTTTCATGGAAAATACTATGATAGAGGGTAGAAGACATATATAGAAAAAACAATGTAAATCCATATATGCTAAAACTAACAATCCGCCAAACATCTCCACGAATACTGCCAAAGGCGACAAGAACTACTAATGCTGCAATACTAAGCAGTGCACCAATACCGTGACTTATACTATTGAAAATTTCTTCCTTAATAGTGTACCTGTTGACTAACTTATCAGAAGCCATGTCTTTACATTCACTCCCATCTTTATAATAAAATTATAACCATTTATGATTAAATTAAACCTATAAATGATTATATAGTAACTTTTACTAATATTATATACTACTTACAAGCTAAAAAACAAAAAAATATCTGAAAAAAATTATTTTATTAATCGAACTGTACAATTGTTTTCACTACTGCACTAAATAATTGTCAACTCAAGTCTTATTAATAATCATTTAGTATGACTTTATTTTTAAATAACTAAGATGTCCTCAGTAAGTGCCAGCTTAGAGAGGGTTTCTTAGTTTATTGGAAGCAATTTACTGAAAAACTATACTATAATATTAACATATTTGGTATAAGTTACAAAACACTTAAAAATATGATATGATATAGTTGCTATTGCATAAAAGGAGGAGGGGAAATGTATGAAAAAACTATAGATATATTAAAAAAAATCGGTGTTAATTATAAGGAGATTAAACATGAAGTGATTTTTCATGACCATAAGGCAGCAAAAGTCAAAAAAATATTTTCGTTAGAGGGAATAGAGACCAAAACCTTATTATTAAAAACAAAAAGAGAAGATTTATATGCATTTACTACGATAGAAGCAAAAAAGCTATATCCAAGCATAATAAAGAAATTATTAAATGAAAGGATAGCAATGGCTTCTTCAGAAGAAATCCTCTTATACACTGGATGTTTTCCAGGATGTGTTGCTCCGTTTGGCTATGCAAAGGAGATTTCTTTAATTGTAGATAGTGAAATATTTCAGTATGATAAGCTAATATTTTCACCAGGGGTTCCAATGAAAACTGTTGAAATTACTACAGCTGATTTTAGCAAATTATTGAAAAAAATTGATAATAAAGTAATGTATTTCTTTCCCTCCAGAAACTAAGCAATATCCTAGTTTCCTACAAATGCAGTCACTCAATAGGAAAATGAATAATAATTCCTTCTAAGGATACACTAAATAATAGTTTCATGGTCTTTTTAGTCCTTTTAAGTTTTGCCTACATATTTTGATCATCCTAAGGAAAACTAAAAAAATTCTCAATTATTTAGATTTAAATATTTATGAATTGCAGGTTGGACTTTAGTAAAGGAGGTAGCTAACACCCATAAAGGTAGTTTTGCTGTATTAAAATCAATGAAAGTATTATCTATACTTAATAATAAGGATGTTGTATAGCATAGTCTTAATAATGTTATATTATATGCATCTAATAAAAAGTAAAGAGAAAAAAATTATGTAAAGGAGTAAGTTAAGATGAAAAAATTAGGTTTACTGCCAAAATTAATCATTGGTATTATCATTGGTATTCTTATTGGTTCCACTAGAATTGAATTTTTAACAAGACTGTTAGTTACCTTTAGTGGAATTTTTGGCAACTTTTTAGGTTATGTTATTCCTCTACTCATTATTGGTTTTGTGGCCCCGGGGATTGCTGAGTTAGGTGGAAAAGCTGGAAAACTTCTAGGAATCACAGCGGGTATAGCCTATGTATCAACAGTAGTAGCTGGAATATTGGCTTTTCTTGCAGCTAGTTTAATTTTACCTAATATTATTGCAGCAGGAGGAGAGGCGGCAGCGGAGGGATTAGTAGCCAGCCCTTATTTTGAGATTCAGATGCCAGCTATTATGGGGGTTATGACAGCCCTTGTAACTGCCTTCCTTTTAGGACTAGGTATGGCGGCTATTAATGGCGATACTATGTTGCACTTTATGCAGGAGTTTCAAGAAATTATCCAAAAAGTTATTGAGAATATTATTATTCCACTATTGCCAGTACATATAGCTGGTATATTTGCAAGAATGGCTTATTCAGGAGAAGTAGCACAAACATTAGCTGTATTTGGTAGAGTTTTCGTACTAGTTATTGCTATTCACATCATTTACATTATTGCACAATACTTAGTTGCTGGTTCTATCACAGGAACAAATCCATTTAGAGCTATTAAAAACATGATGCCGGCGTATTTCACTGCTATTGGTACACAATCTTCGGCAGCAACGATTCCAGTTACAGTGAGAAGTACAAAAAATAATAATATATCGGATGAAGTAGCAGAGTTCGTAATACCTTTATGTGCTACCATTCACTTGGCAGGGAGCACTATTAGTTTGACTATGTGTGCTATTGCGGTAATGGCAATAGAAGGTATGTCACTAACCTTTGGACAAGTACTTCCCTTTATTTTGATGCTAGGAGTTACAATGGTAGCAGCTCCCGGAGTTCCTGGAGGAGCTATTATGGCGGCAGTAGGATTATTAGAAACAATGTTAGGATTTACAGACGGCCAATTAGCTTTAATGATGGCACTATACATTGCACAAGATAGTTTTGGGACTGCGGCCAATGTAACTGGTGATGGTGCTATTGCATTAATGGTTAATAAGTTTGCCAGAAAATCATAAGATAATGTGCATTTAATAATAAAACCCCTTCCATTAAGATTGGAGAGGGTTTTATTATTATAAAAACTTATTAATAACTCTACCCCAAAAGTTATAATTTGCTAAACGGAGTAGTTTTATATCAAGCTCAGACAATTGCAACACTACTTCTGAAATTCCCGCATATCTATGTTCATTACCATCACTAACGATGACAATAGAGTTCTCAAATCTATACTCTGGGTTGACTTTAATAATTGTCTCAGCGGGAAAAATAACGCTAGAGGTAAAAGAACGATAAGCATTGGTATTAATAGGAGCTAGCGGTGTAACCTGTACTACATTTAGCTTAGGGTCAACAAGACTCCCCCCTATAGAATAATTATAGGCAGTACTACCTGTAGAAGTAGCTACTAATATACCATCACCGCTAAAACGTTGTATAAGATGATTGTTTACAAAAATATCCAGGTGAACTGTTCTAGATTTATCTCCTTTAATGACAATCTCGTTGATTCCTCTTGTCTCAATACAATTAGTTCTGGTACATATAGTAGCTTCTAGGGGATTAATTTCTTCAATAAAGTAATCTCCAGCAGTATACTTGTCTAAAAAGTTGTCAATTTCATCTGGGTTTACCTCCGCAAAAAAGCCTAGATGACCAGTATTGATACCTATTATTGGGATATCGGGAAAGTCATATTGATGAATGGCTCTTAGAAAGGACCCATCTCCACCGATACAAATAATCAACTCAGCTTCAAAGTCAAAACTGTTAGGAACATGATAACCAAGCTTAATAAGTTTGCTTTTCAAATATTTTGCTGTGTCCATAGAAAATTTTGTGTCACTATGTAAAATGTTGATAATCCTTCTAGTATCCATACCACATTCTCCTTATATAGAAAAAATTATTGCTTCCAGTAAAAAAATATTTTAGCATACATGTATTATACTATACTTTGGTAATGATAATATTAATATTTCTTTAAAAAGTATTATTGGCAATAAACTTATGGTACCTCTATTCTAGCGTATATATTCTCAGTTTAAAACTTTTTAAAACTTTAAAGATGAAAATTTACTTGATCGTCAAGGGTGTATGGAATATAATATTCGTGGCTAAGGAAAAAAGATAAGTAGGTGAAAATATGATTATAGAAGGACAACAAAGGGAAGATACTATTGTTTATGAAGTTGAAGAAAAAGATGATCAACAAGTGGTAAAAGAGATTTTAAAAAAACGGTTACAAGTATCAAGTCGACTGTTAAGCAAGTTAAAAAAGAATGAGTCCATATTTTTAAATAATCATTATGTGAAGTATCATGAACTAGTAAAATCTGGAGACGTCATCAAGATCTCTATGAAGGAGGAACCCAGCCAATTTGAAGAAGAAGCTATCCCATTTTCTGTTATTTATGAGGATGTAGATATTATTGTTGTTAACAAACAACCGGGAATTGTTACGCATCCCACTAAAAGCCATCCAACTGGTACGATTGCTAATGCAGCACAATATTACTTAAACAGGAAGGAGATAAATTGCAGGATTAGGTTTGTCAATCGACTAGACATGGATACCTCTGGATTATTAATTATCGCTAAAAATCCCTATGCACATCATGTACTATCAGAGCAGATGCAGCAGGATCAAGTGGAAAAAAAGTATATCGCCTTTGTAGAAGGAGTAATAGAAAAGGATTTTGACACTATTATTCAACCTATATATAGACCTACTTTTGAATCCATTAAGCGGGTGGTAGATGAACGGGGTCAAAAATCTATTACAAAGTATAGGGTATTGGAAAGATATAAGAAGGCTACCATGGTTGAAGTACAGCTACTTACTGGTAGGACTCATCAAATTCGAGTACATATGACACATTTAGGACACCCTTTAATAGGAGACAGCCTTTATGGAACTACTTCCACTTTCATCCATCGACAAGCATTACATAGTAACTATTTGAAATTCCTTCAACCTAGATATAGAGAAGTTGTTGAAATTAAAGGAGATTTACCTGAAGACTTAAAACAATTACAGTATCAACTTAAAGAATAAAATAATCTGGTATAAAAAAATACAGCTTTCCAATTATGGCGGAAAGCTGTATTTTTTAACGTTTTGTTTTGGTGGAGATAAGGGGATTCGAACCCCTGGCCTCTTGACTGCCAGTCAAGCGCGCTCCCAGCTGCGCCATACCCCCTTGTGCATTTTGCTATATAACATTAATAGTATACAATAAAAAATATATTTTGTAAATATTTTTCAAATAAATTTATCCTTGACTTTGTAAATTCCAGATTTTCTCTTAGGTGGATAAGGTTTAACAGTAATGCATTATTTACTATTATACAAAATTAATTGAATAATGATAAAATAATATATCGACAAATATTAAAGAGGTGGTCCAATGAAAGGCATATGGAAAGTTTTATCTATTAAATGGAAAGTTTCAGATAAAAACAAAGAAAAAAACGAATTAGGTCACCGATTATTAGCAACCCATATGAGAATTATTACAACAACTAGAGGCAATTGGTCTTTGAGGTAGAGTTATAGGAAAACGTTTAGCTCATAGTAATGTAAAATCCTTAAAAAATCTTCTATAGAAGATGTTTTAAGGATTTTTGTTTATTGATAAAAATGCAGATGGATTCCTTGGTAAAACGCATAAGGATGAAGGGTCTCTTAGCTTGATGGTAGGAGGGGCCTTTAAAGGAGAGAAAAACTCGCTAAAACATTTGAATGTACTAATGGAGGAAAGAAAGCTATAATATAAAAAGGTTGTTAGAGGAAGTAGGTTTTGTTGATACTGATAATAAAAAATTTCAGGTAGTTAATGTTGAAGGTAAAGTTAAATCCAAACATTAATTGAAAAATTAGTTATTAAAAATGATTATTAACAACTAATTTTTCAATTAGTTTATTAAAACTTAAATTTATTTTAAAAATTAGAAGGATTTCATTAGTTTTTATAGAATATTTAAAATAACAGGAAATAATTAACAAAATACTTTAATTTAATGCTTTAATTTAATTGAAGAAGATCTGCATAAATAAAACGCCATACTAATGACTAAAACTGAATATTTCAACACTACTTTCCATATACCATCCAGTAGGATGATATGTATATCATAGAAATATGACAAATTAGGAGGAGATGAATGGTGAATAAGCAGCAACAATATAAAGAAGAGGACTTAAAGACCATCGAATCGGATCTAGAATCATTGTCTGTCCAGTTGATTAACATATTAAAGGAATATAAAGCTAAAGGAATTATTAATGATCACCAGTATAAGCAACATGTAGAGGTAAAGGAAAGGTTTTTAAATTATTTGGAGAACAAAAGAAAAAGTCAATAATAAAAAGGCTACGAAAACCCTAATAAATCATATTATATAGGTAAAGAGTAAAAGGGGGAATAATATGATATATGAAGGGTTTGACTTAATCACCGCTGAATTTTTAAGGAGCTTTACAGGAGCGGTAATAGCTACCAATATCATCACACATTTTATTAAAGATTATACCCCAGAATTTTTAGATAAAAAAATTGTGACATTATTTGTAGCGGCTTTTATTATGTTCACTAATCAGTTTGTTTTTGGTGCCATTACTTTAAAAACAGTATATTTAAGTTTTTTAAATTCTTTTATAGTAGCCGCTGCTGCTATGGGAAATTATGAGATTCTTACTACTAAAACAAAACGAAGAGCAATTAAAGAATTAAGTGCACAAACACATGAAATAATGGATAAAAAAATAAATGAATGAAAAGATAAATGAAAAAAAACAATTAATAAGTTATAGTTTTTCCTAGCGTACTCTAAAAAACCATTCTTCAAGCTATGCTTTAAAGCATCTTTATAGAAGAAGGTTTTTTGTTTTTGCAACAAAAACTTTACTTTTAGTAAAAGTTATGCTAAAATATTATGTAAACCTCTGATTACATACCAATTTTTAAGTATATAATAGAGGAGGTTTTACTCATGAAAAAAATAAGCAAAAAAAAGCTAATGCTAGCGATAGGTATGTTCGTTGTTATATTGTCTATTATATCCTTTGGAATTTATAGGCAATATTTTTATTCCGAGAATCCAATAGAAGTGTCTTATGGAGAATTCCTAGAAAAAATTGAAGAAAATCAGATTAATAAGGTATTTCTAATGGATAGTCCTAAAATTAAGGGAGAACTTAAGGATGGACAAGAATTTATTACAGATCATCCTAGGACAGATAATTTAAAAGAAATGTTACTAACAGCAGATGTTATAGTTGTAGAGGTAGGTGAGCAACATTCTGTTGTTCAAGTCATCACTTTCATTATAGTGATTGGGGCATTGGCAGGTATGGCCTTTATCCTTTCTAAGCAAGGTTCAAAGCAAGCTTCAAAGGAATACGACAAAATGTCTTCCGTAGAGTTTTCAACACAAAAAGAATCGACGATTACCTTTGCTAATATTGCAGGAAATGAAGAAGCAAAGGAAAATGTTATGGAATTGGTAGACTTTCTAAAAAACCCACAAAAATATCAACGGTATGGTGCTAGGATGCCTAAAGGGGTAATTTTATACGGGCCTCCCGGTACCGGTAAGACTTTGATGGCAAAAGCTTTAGCAAGTGAAGCTGGCGTTGATTTCTTAGCTGTTTCAGGTTCAGACTTCGTGCAGGTTTATGCAGGTCTTGGGGCTGGAAGAATTAGAAATCTCTTTAAAAATGCTAGAGAAAAAGGAAAATGCGTAATCTTCATTGATGAGATTGATGCCATAGGAAAAAAACGAGACCGTGGTGGTCTTGGAGGCAGTGATGAATCCGACAGAACTTTAAATGCTTTGTTGACAGAAATGTCAGGATTCAAAGGAAGTGAAGGAATTATTATTATGGCTGCTACTAATCGACTAGATATTTTAGACGAAGCACTTTTAAGACCTGGGCGTTTCGATAGGCAAATAGAGGTAGGTTTACCAGATTTAAAGGCGAGACAAGATATTTTGAAACTATACACACAAAATAGACCTATAGCAACTACGATTAGTATTGAAAGAATTGCTCAACAAACAGTTTATTTCAGTGGAGCAAAACTAGAAAATCTAATGAATGAGGCAGCAATTTATGCAGCTAGAGAAAATGCAAGCTTTATCTCAGAAAAACATGTTGATAAGGCCTTTTATACAGTAGTTGCTGGTGAGGAGAAAAAAGATAGAAGTAACATAAAGGAAAGTGAGCGAAGAATTACAGCCTATCATGAAGCAGGTCACACCATTGCTACGAAACTACTATGCCCTGAAAACAAGGTGACGAAGGTAACCATTATACCAAGTACTAAGGGGGCAGGAGGATTCAGTATGAATATTCCTCCTGATAGTATGTATCACAAGAAAAAGGATATGTTTCATAGCATTAAAATTGCCCTTGCTGGCCGTGCTGTAGAAGAGATTATTTTCGGAGAAGAAAATATTACTACAGGGGCAAGTAATGATATTCAAAAAGCTACAGAAATCTTAGTGGCTATGATTAAACAATTTGGTATGAATGACGAAGTAGGTATGATCAACTATGATATCCTGTTGGGGCAGCCTGGAGGGGTTGACCAGAGATTGGCTGAGATATGTAACAAGGAAATGAAGAGGCTGTATGAAGAGACAAAAGTACTGATAGAAAAAAACATTCATTTAGTACATGCAGTTACAGAAGAACTGATGGCAAGGGAAACATTAAAAGAAGAAGAAATTAATAAAATCATTGAAAACAACAAGGTAGCTTAGGCTGTCTTGTTGTTTTTCTACGATATAAAATTTAAATGATGTAATAGGTTTCCTAAAGAAGTAGAAGCTTAATTACTGTCAAGTTAGAAGTACATCTGAAAAATTAAGCTATAAAGAACTAATAGAAAAAGACATTAGTTCTTACGTAATAATAAAAAATTTTGACAAAAAATACATTTTATCTTTTGTTTGCTTTGTTGTATAATGATTTTAAGATCATCGAGGATGCACGTTGACTTTAGCGAAATTCAACCGACAAATAACATCCGGGAGAACATATTTTTTATTCCTATGAAACGCCACTTTAGGTGGACTTCAGAAGAATAAAATGTGTCACCCACTTTGAGTGAGTGGCGGGTGTGAATTTTGCAGTTGACGACATCTTGGATAAAAAAACCTCTAAGGAAACTTGGGGGTTTTTATTTTGTCGATGATTTCTAAAAACTTGAACAATTTATTAAAATATGGTACGATTAAAACAAATTTCAGTAAGCAAAGTATTACCTGTCAAATTTTCGAGTGAAATAATCTAAGGTTTTTTAACTAAGATTTTTTACCAATGGGTAAATAAAGAAATTTATTTGCCTCCCACTTCGGAAAGGAAATTTGTCTTAACAAATAAGCCAATCCAAGTAGATTGGCTATTATTTTATAGTAATATTACTAAATACTACGTTTATGCGAAGGGGAAAAAATAATGGAACTATTAAGTACATTAACGATGAAGGAAGCCCGCGAGAAGATCAAGGAGGTTTTTGCAGATTTAGTTTTAATGATGGAAGAAATTCCTATTTTAGAAGCTTTGAATTGTATTATTTATGAAGATATCAAAGCTACCATCAATGTTCCTGAATTTAATAGGTCAACAGTTGATGGTTATGCTGTTATTGCAAAGGATACTTATGGAGCCAGCGATGCTCTGCCTAGCTTTTTAACCAGCATTGGTGAAGTAGCTATGGGTAAACCTACAGAGCTTGTTCTTCAATCTGGTCAATGTTGTTATGTGCCTACTGGAGGAATGTTGCCCCAAAATAGTGATGCTGTAGTGATGATAGAATATACAGAGGTATTGGAAGATAATACTGTATGTGTTCAAAGTGCTGTTGCTCCAAAGGAAAATATTTTGCAATTTGGAGAAGATGTCAGCAAAGGACAAGTAATTTTTCAAAAAGGACATAAATTAAGACCACAGGATATAGGTGTTTTAGCAGGAATGGGTATTACCAAGGTAAATGTCTATAAAAAACCTAGAGTGAGTATTATCTCTACAGGGGATGAAATCGTTGCACCAGAGGAAGAAGCACAACTAGGTCAGATTAAGGACATGAATACATATAGTATAGCTACGGCTGCCATGAAGGACCATTGTGAAGTGATGGGTATGGCGGTTGTGAAGGATGATTTAGAGCAATTAAAGGAAAAAATAGAGGAGTTTTTAGAAACAAGTGATATTGTATTGATTTCTGGTGGAAGTTCTATGGGAACAAAGGATGTCACAAAGGATGCCATCAATGCTATTGGAGATCCGGGAGTGTTTATCCATGGCTTGGCTGTAAAGCCAGGAAAACCTACTATTGTAGGAAAAGTAAAGAGTAAAGCAGTTTTTGGACTACCGGGACAACCTGTGTCAGCTTTAGTTGTGTATCAAACCTTAGTAACTTACTTAATTAAAAATCTTTATGGAGATAAAGGTCCTGTTCCTTACATAACAGGGGAGTTGGCGGTAAATATTGCATCTGCTCCTGGAAGGGAACATTATGTGATGGTAAGAGTTTGTGAGGAAGATGGAAAAACAATCGTATCACCTGTTCATGGAAAATCAGGTATGCTAACTATGATGACAAAATCTATGGGGTATGTAAAAATTGATACAAATCAAGAGGGACTGTTAAAAGGGGAAAACGTTAAGGTTTATTTATTCTAATGAATGGGGTGCAAATATGGGAAAAGATACAAGAAATATTTATTTAACCAACATTCCTTTAGAGGAAGCACAGAAACAATATTTTACACACTTTGAAATGGATAAGGTTTTTACTAAAACCGAAGTAGTGCCAGTAATAGAGGCACTGGATCGCGTAACGGTAAAGCCTCTGTTTGCTAAAAAATCTTCCCCTAGCTATAATGCTGCTGCTATGGATGGGGTAGCTGTAATTGCAGAAAAAACCTATGGTGCTACTGAAAGTGCTCCTGCACAGTTGAAGTTAGGGGAGGATTTTGTTTTTACTAATACAGGAGGCTGTTTAAGAGATCCCTATGATGCGGTGATTATGATTGAAGATATTGTGGAAATCGATAAAGATACCATTGAAATATATGCTGCGGCAAAGCCTTGGCAACATGTTCGACCTATAGGAGAGGATATTGTTGAAGGTGAGATGATTCTTTCAGCAAACCATAAAATCAGACCTATGGATATTGGAGCACTTTTAGCTGGACAGCTTCCAGAGGTAGAAGTATACAAAAAACCGATGGTAGGTATCATACCTACTGGCTCAGAGATCATAGAGGTATCTCAAGAACTTCAAATAGGAAAAATTATCGAGTCCAACTCTAGGATGTTTGCTGCTATGGTAGAGCAGTATGGGGGGGCGCCAAACAGATATTCTATTGTAAGGGATGACTATGATTTAATTAAGGAAACAATTCGTAGTGCTGCAAAGGAAAATGATATTGTGATTATCAATGCTGGATCTTCTGCTGGTTCTGAGGACTATACAGTAAATGTTCTTAGAGAAATCGGCGAAGTAGTAATCCATGGGGTAGCTACAAAGCCAGGGAAACCAGTTATTTTAGCTATAGTAGATGGAAAACCAGTGATTGGTATTCCCGGATACCCAGTATCTGCCTATTTTGTTTTTGAATTTTTCTTAAAACCACTACTTTTTAGATACAATAGACAAACCTTATCAGAGGGTCAAAAAATAAAAGCAACTTTGACTAGAAGAATTGTTTCTTCCTTAAAGCATGAAGAATATATTCGTCTAAAACTAGGAAAGGTAAAAGATAAGATGATAGCAACACCACTGGAGCGGGGAGCTGGTGTTACCATGTCTTTAGTAAAGGCAGATGGTATATTAGTGGTACCTCAGCAGACAGAGGGCTATGAAGCTGGTACAGAGGTGGAGGTTACTTTGCTGAAACCTCAGGAAGAAATTCATCATACCATTGTATCTATAGGCAGTCATGATCTTGTGATGGACTTGCTGGCAAACAAGCTTCATAAAGAAAACCCTGAGATATTTTTATCTTCAGCCCATGTAGGTAGTATGGGGGGGATTATGTCCATGAAAAAAGGAGAAGGACATATGGCACCTATACACTTGCTGGAGGAAAGCACAGGAGAGTATAATGCAGCCTATGTGGAACGTTATTTAAAGGGTGAAGATATGGCTTTGATTAAATTTGTAAAGAGAAGCCAAGGATTAATGGTGCAAAAAGGTAATCCTAAAAATATTCAAGGAATAGATGATTTGACAAGAGAAGAGGTTCAGTTTGTTAACAGGCAAAGAGGTGCTGGAACAAGAATACTTTTAGACTATTATTTAAATAAAAGAGGTATAGAAGCTTCAAAGGTCAATGGCTATGATAGAGAAATGACTACCCATATGGCGGTGGCGGCAGCGGTGGCCAGTGGTTCTGCAGATTGTGGCTTAGGTGTATATTCTGCGGCAAAATCTATGGATGTGGATTTTATTCCTATTGATTGGGAAGACTATGATTTGCTTATTCCTCAAAAAGAGCTAAAAAGCAAGGAGATTCTTAAGCTTATTGAGGTAATGAAGAGCGAAGATTTCTTAAAGCTGGTTGAGGAACTGGGAGGCTATGATACAAAAAATACAGGTGAGATAGTAACAATCTAAGGAGGGGTTATGATGGCAAAAGTAGTAGCGATTAACATCAGTCAAAAAAAGGGAGAGAAGAAAATTCCCGTTGAAAAGGCAGTATTTATTGAAAATTTTGGTATAGAAGGAGATGCTCATGCAGGAGACTGGCATAGGCAAGTAAGTCTTTTAGCTGAGGAAAGTGCTGATAAAATCAGAGCAGCAGGTATGCCAGAGATTAAAGAAGGTGATTTTGCTGAAAATATCACCACACATGGCATCGAGGTAAGTAAACTTCCTATTGGTACAAAGCTAAGGATCGGTGAAACGATACAGGAAGTTACTCAAATCGGTAAGGAATGTCATCAACACTGTGCTATTTATCATCAAGTTGGAGACTGTGTTATGCCTCGAGAAGGGATTTTTACTAAAGTTCTAAAGGGTGGGGTAGTAGCTGCTGGGGACAGCATAGAAGTTATAGATTAAGAAGCGTGTACTAAAAGCTCTGCGTAAAATTATGCAGAGCTTTTAGTATATTTACAAACCGTCCCCATGATTCCTCTATTTCACACTGAGTTGTAAAAGTTTTATTGTAATTTATATAGTATCTAATGGTAGAATTACAAGTCTACAAGAGGGTATAATTGTATAGAGAAGATACAAACAAGTAGAGGTGTTTATATATGGATAAAAAAGAAGTCAGTAAAGTTTTAGAAGAAATAGGTATTTTACTAGAAATACAAGGAGAAAATCCCTTTAAGACGAGAGCATATTTTAATGGTGCTAGAATAATAGAGCTTCTACGAGAGGATATAAAAATTTTAGTAGAAGAAAACAGACTAGGGGAGATCAAGGGTATAGGAAAGGCTTTGCAGGAAAAAATATCAGAACTTGTCATGACAGGCAGGCTGCAATACTATGAGGAATTAAAATCACAAATTCCTGAAGGTGTATTTGATTTGCTTAAAGTACCAGGTCTGGGGCCTAAAAAAGTAAAGCTTTTATATAGCGAATTAGCTATCAAAAACTTGGGAGAGCTAGAGTATGCATGCTTAGAAAATCGTCTTCTTCATCTAAAGGGTTTCGGAGAAAAGACACAAAATAAGATGCTAGAGGGGATTGACCACTTAAAAAAATATAGAGGTCAACATTTAGTATCTACAGGGATGCTTTTTAGCAAACCAATTTTAGAAAAACTACAAAACCACAAAGAAATCATAAGGGTAAGTGTAGCAGGAAGCATAAGAAGAAAAAAAGAATTGATTAAAGATATTGATATCATTGGCAGTTGTCTGCAAGACAAAAGAGAAGAGATCATGGAGGATTTTACTTCCTTTGAAGAAATAGAAAGGGTAATAACTAAGGGAAATACGAAATCCAGTGTACTTTTAACCTCGGGGATCAATGTAGATTTAAGGCTAGTGGAGGATGAGGAATATCCCACAGCACTACATCACTTTACCGGCAGCAAAGAACACAATACAGCCATACGACATAGAGCAAAAAATTTAGGGCTAAAGGTAAATGAATACGGTATTTTTCGGGATGATGATAGAATAAAGGTACAGGATGAGGAAAGTTTCTTTCAGGTATTGCAGCTGCAATATATTCCCCCAGAACTGAGGGAAAATGATGGAGAAATAAAGGCAGCAGAAGCAGGCCAGATCCCTGAATTAATTGACTTGAAAGATGTTAAGGGAGTATTTCATGTACATAGCAGTTATAGTGATGGAGTAAATTCTATTGAAGAGCTAGTAAAGGTAGCTATAGATAAAGGATTTCAATACGTCGGTATATCAGATCATAGTAAAACAGCTGTCTATGCTAATGGACTCAAGGAAAAAGCCATAGAAAAACAGCATGAAGAGATTCAGCAGTTAAGAGAAAAATATCCGCAAATTAAAATATTTAAAGGGATTGAATCAGATATTCTTCCAGATGGGTCCTTGGACTATGATGATGAAATATTGTCCAGCTTTGATTATATTATTGGTTCCATCCACTCTCACTTTAATATGGATAGAGAAGCTATGACCAATCGGATGAAAAGGGCTGTAGAAAACAAATATTTAACCATTTTAGGCCATCCAACAGGAAGGTTGTTGCTGTCTAGGAAAGCCTATGACCTGGATATAGAAGCTATCATCGAAGCTTGTAGCATCAATAAGGTTGCCATTGAAATTAACAGCAATCCCCATAGATTGGACTTAGACTGGAGAATGTGCAAATATGCTAAGGAAAAAGGGGTAAGACTGGTGATTGAACCAGATGCCCACAGAATTTCTGGTTTTGACGATGTTGTCTATGGCATCGGTATCGCAAGAAAAGGTTGGCTGGAGGCGAAGGATGTTTTAAACTGTAAAGAGGCAGAAGAAGTGAGTAAACTATTTAATAAATAGGCTTTACTACATAGAAAGCCAGCACATACAAAGGTAATTAAGCGTGTGCTGGGTTCTTGTTTTAATCTTTGATGCTTTCTATTAAATGTTTTAAATCAAAGGTTTTGGTTATAAGTAGTAGTATAAGGTACAAGCTGGCCCCTACTAAAGAGGAGATAATTGTACTCAGTCCATTGCTGTGTGAAAAGATATAAAAAGCTTTATAACTATAGACCATAGAAATAATCATTAAAATAGATGCCAAAGCTGGCTTCAATATAGATTGTATCAAAGGCAAATCGATTTTAATATATTTCATTAGCGTAATAAGATTTAAGGCGAAAATAGTAAAAGTAGATAGTAAAAAACCTATAAAAAAACCATAGATACCGTATTTAGGATTAGGGATTAAAAAGTAAGTACAATAAAGCTGTAATAACATACCTAACAAGTAATTAATGGTGGTAATTACTTGTTTTCCCATACCGTGTAAAATACCTGATAATGTATGCTGCATGCAGAGGAAGACGGTACCATAGCTGATGAGAGAAAGATATTTACCTACATCTTCATGGTTGTAGACCAATTCAGCAAGGTGGTTGCCGAAAATCACATAAACAATTGTAGTAGGGATAGCAATCAATAAAGTAATCCTAAGGGCTAAGCTGGACTTGTATTCTACATCTTTGAAGTTATTCACTGCTAACTGTTCTGAAATATTAGGAATGATATTGATCACCAATGCAGTGGTCACAGTAAAGGGCAAAAACAATAAAGGCATCGCCATTCCTGATATTTTTCCAAAGGTTTCGATGGCAGCTGTTGAAGAATAACCGGCTACCTGTAGTCTTTGAGGAATAAGGATGGAGTTTACTGTTTGCATTCCTACTGCAATTAATCGGCTTAAGGTAATAGGAACAGCAACGTACATCAGGTGATTCAATATTTCAACAGAAGAATCACTATAAACCTTTAAAAAATGAGATTTCGTTGCTATTTTTTTAAAATTAAATCTAAACACCAAATAAAGAAGACCAAAAATTTCTCCTATTGAAATACCAATAATGGCAATGGTAGCTGCCGCCATAGGATTTGAAGGGGTTTTGTAATAAAGGTAAGACAACACAAAGGCAATACGGCAAATTTGCTCGATGATTTGAGCAGTAGCAGCCGGTGCGATTTCTTTTAATCCATAGAAAAATCCTCTTAAAATGCTGGCAAAAGTGATGATGCCAATGGCAGGAATTGTCCATAGAACAGGATAATAGAGGGTTGGGTTTTTCAGCAGCTTATGAACAATGAAATCAATTTTTAGAGATACAAAAACTGAAAGTCCTAAGGCAGCTAATCCCCCTAACAACAAGGAAAGAAACAATACCTTATAAATACCTTCTCGATTATGGACGGACTTTTCTTTAGCTACTAATTTGGAAACAGCAATGGGGATTCCAGCAGTTGGTATGGTGATGATTACCATAAGAAAGGGGAAAACCATCTGATATAAGCCAATAGCTGTAGCACCAATCATTCTTGAGAGAAAAATTTTGTAAATAAAACCAAGAGACCGGACGACTACGTTAACTAATGCCAATAAAATTGTACCAAAAATAAAGGATGATTTCTTCAAGGTCATACCACCTCAATAAATAAATTCATGATGATATTCAATAAATATTCTTCATCAGCAACGATTATTACAGGAAATATAAAGTATATTTTTAAAACAAAGAGAAAGAGATGGTTTTCTAGACGGTTAAGAAGGTTGTGGGGGGATGTATGTTCACCAATAGACATATATATTTATATAAAATATAGGTGTATATCTTTAAAAATGAATCTTAATATACACGATCTATGATCTTGTCTTTGGTCAAGGAGTGAGACAAGTGCTGCGAATATAGCTTTTAGCATATTGAAGTGCATAAAGGTATATGTCTATATAAAAGGGAGACTGATGGAGGTGCTATATGATTGATAAAATTCAAGGAATCATGATGAAGGAAGAATTTGATAAAAGCGTAGAAGAAAAAATAAAAGATGCTTCAGAAACTTTTACCCTTGCTATGATAGATATTGATAACTTTGAAACAGTAAATAGTTATTATGGTGAAACAATAGGAGATAAAGTGATACAGAAAATAGCCTCTGTGTTGAAACAGAATCTTAGGTCTAATGATTTGGTAGGTAGATATAATAAAGATGAATTCTATGTGTTATTTAGTAATACTAACGCAGAAACAGGGTTGATCATTATGGAGGAAATTAGGAGATATTTTGATGAGAATACTTTTCAGCTGAGTGATCGTAAACAGGATATGCGGATTAAAATAAGTGCCGGTATTGCCAATTTTCCTAGAGATGCTAAAAACTCCATAGAACTTTTTAGAGCCGCCGATAGTGCGCTCTTTAGAGCAAAGCGTGAGGGAAAAAACAGGGTGTGTTTAGCAGAAAATGAAAATATGGTTTTAAAGTCCAATTATTTTACGAAAACCCAGTTAGAACGATTAGGAGAGTTATCCAAAAAGACTGATAAAACAGAGGCTTTTTTATTAAGAGAAGCACTAGACGATTTATTTGTAAAATACAGTAAATAATGAAATGAATTTTAAGTTAAGTTTAAGTTTGAACTTGCTTATTTATAAGAAAGGTATTAAAAACTTTTATGGGATAAGCATTGAATATACTTTATTAGCAGATAATAATCTTAAACACAAGATTAAAGGAGGTTTTGTCTGTATGGAGATGGTTTGTCCTATATGCAATGGTTTATCAAGTTATGTGGTAAAGTGTCCTTTTTGTGATAGCAGTATGGAGGCTCAAGCAGCGGTTCAAGACTATTTTGACGACTATAGTCCTTATTTAGATAAAGAAATTACACAAAAATTAGATGGTGTTTCAAAGGCTCAGTGCCTTCATATATTTTCTTGCCCTCAATGTCATCGTGACAAGAGAATTCCTATTGATAGAGTTCTTATGTAGAAGTGTCATCATAGAAAAAACAGGCAGAGAATAACTGATTGCAATATTAAGAAGGAAGGAATATAATAAGAATAGCTTATGGTATTATTGATCCTATGCAAAGGGGGTAGTATAGTGGAGGAAAACAACAAACAAATCAAAAAAGTAAAATATGTACCAGAAATTAAAGGTGTTTTAAGAAGTAATTATATTGAGCTACCTACTTGTATTGCAGAAGCTAGTGGTATAAAAATCTTTGGTAAAAGAATGAAGTCCATCTTATTTAGTACAGATGTCGCTATCATTAAAAATACCAATGCAGATGCGGTAATTGCGGTATATCCCTTTACACCACAATTACTGATTACCCAGGCCTTAATGCTGGCTTCAGATGTACCTGTTTTTTGTGGTGTAGGAGGAGGATTAACTACAGGAAAAAGATGCATAAATATAGCACTTCATGCGGAGTTCCAAGGGGCCATAGGTGTTGTTTTAAATAAACCTACTCCGAATGAAATCGTAACAGAGCTTAAAAATACAATAGATGTCCCTGTAGTCATTACAGTTGTATCGGAGGATGAAGATTTTCAAGGAAGACTTGAGGCAGGAGCAGATATTTTAAATGTTTCTGGAGCGGGTAAAACAGCGGAAATCGTAAAAAAAATTCGAGAAGTCAGCAGTACTGTACCAATTATAGCTACAGGCGGTAATAGCAGAGAATCTATTTTAAGAACCATTGAAGCTGGGGCAAATGCTATTACTTATACACCACCTTCAACTGCGGAGATATTCAGTGAAGCAATGAAAAAATATAGAGGACAACTCTAAAATAAAGAAAACAGCTAGAAGGGAGCATATCAATTTCTTAGCTGTTTTTTTATTTAAACTTTTTTCTTTTAGGGTTAAAATCCCCACCCCTAAGCGTTAGCGTAGGTGGTTTTTTCAAATCAGCAACTTATCGATACTGTGAAAACGAGGCTTCATTTCTTTAAAAGTAGTAATATATTGAAAGCCTATTGTTTTAAGTTGGTTTAAAGCATCATGAAAATCAAAGGCTACATGATGAGGATAATGGGCATCAGAACCTAAAGTGATAATTTCTCCTCCAAGACGATGATATAATTCTATAATATCAATGGAAGGATGATAGTTCCCTAAGTTATAACGAATACCAGAGGTATTTACTTCAATACCTTTACCCTTTTCAATAAGCTTTTTCAAAATAGCAGTTGTAAATACCTCATAAGCTTCCAACTGAAGAGGAAGATCAAAGCCTCCGTAGCGTTTGATAATATCTAGATGTCCCAGTACGCTGTAACCATCATAATTATTTACTACATCCTCTAATTCATTGAAATAAATTTCGTAAGCTTTTTCTTGGGTTTTTCCATCAAAAAAGTTGTTTAGAAATAATTCTGACTTTTCAACAGAATGTATAGAAGCAATAACGAAGTCAAAATCATATTTTTCTACATCTTCTTTGCATCTGTCTAGAATATGGGGTTGCACCCCCATTTCTATCCCTTTATTTATAATAATTTTACCAGCATATTTATCCTGACAAGCTTGTATTGATAAAAAGTACTCACGATAGTCAAATTTATAGTCGTTACCATTACCATCATAGTCATAGTCCATATGATCTGTAAAACAAATTTCCTTCAAACCCTTCTGGATTGCAGATTCAACAGCTTCTTCCATTTGCATGAATCCATCTGGGGAAAAGTTGCTGTGGATGTGAAAATCGTACATTAAGATTGCCTCCCTAACTATTTATAGTTTATCATCACACTTTATTTTATCTCTATCTAGTGATGAAGTCAAAGGCATCTATAGCTTTTCTCTTTTCAGAGGCATGCTCATACAACGAGGGCCTCCACGGCCACGGGACAGTTCATAGGATTCAAACTCTAGAACCTCAACCCCATGCTTTCTTAAAGCGGCATTAGTGACATGATTACGATCGTAGCAAATAACTTTCCCAGGAGAAATTGCTAAGGTATTGCTGCCATCGCTCCATTGTTCCCTACTGGCAGCAATGACATCGCCATTTCCACATGGAATCAAGTCTACAGCAGGAAGATTCAAATATTTTTTCAATATAGAAGAAAGTTCACTAGCTTCATAGGTAATCTTGAGTTCTGTTCCTTTAGATATGCTATAGACATCCAAAGGAGATACAATGCCTGGGTAAATTGTAAATTTATCATGATCTACCATAGTAAAAACTGTATCTAGATGCATATAGGCGCGGGTTTTAGGGATGTCAAAGGCAAGAACAGTATCAAAAGGCTCGTTAGAGTTAAAAATACTCTTTGCCATTTTTTCAATGGCAACAGCATCTGTCCGCTCACTGATACCCACAGCAACTATTTTTTCAGAGAGCACTAATAAATCCCCACCTTCGATAGGGTGACTCTTATCCCGGTTGTACCAGCGAGGAATATTTTGAAATCGTGGATGATGATCGAATAAATATTTTGCAAATAAGGTTTCCCTATTTCTGGTTTTGCTATGCATAACGTTTAAAGTAACGCCTTCACCGATAGAAGCAAAGGGGTCTCTTTGAAAATATAAGTTAGGAATTGGATCTAGATAAAATGGATAAGGATTTCTTACCATATCCCCTAAAGACTTGGGTTTGATAGCAGCTAGTTCCTCTGTTCGTACCCCAGCAATACATTTTCGAACCATTTCAAGAGGAGACATAGTAGAAAAAAATTCTCTTAAAGCTTCCCGAATACCTTCTGTTCCAACGGGACCTTCATCCATAAAATCCTCTAAAAAACCATCTCGAACTTCTTGAGATTCTAATATTTCTGCCATCAATTCTGTAAGATATAAAACCTCTGTCCCCTCCTGCCTTAAGATACCTGCAAACTGATCATGTTCTTTGCAAGCTTGCTTTAAGTAAGCAATTTCGTCAAATAGCAACCTTCTTAAGTAATCTGGTACAATGTTTTCAATTTCTTCCCCAGGACAATGAAGCAATACACTCTTTAATTGGCCTATTTCATTATAAACAGAAATTCCTTCGTGATTTCCCATGACTATTCTATCCTTTCCATACACTTATTTTGCTCTCAAACATTATATTTAAAGTTTACTTATATTACGTATAGTGTTACAAATTTATAGTAGGATTATAAGCAGAGATAAAAGAAAAATATCATAGAATATATAAAAAATATCATAGAAAAGAGAATCTTTCCATTAATTTTGTGCTAAATCAATATCTTCTTTATACTGAAGCTGGTAAAGATGATAATAAATCCCTTTGTGTTGGAGGAGTTGTTGATGATTACCAGTTTCTCGAATCTGTCCTTTGTGCAGTACAATAATTTTATCGCAATTTTGTATTGTAGATAAACGATGGGCAATAGCAATAGTAGTTTTGTCTCTGATAACCTTTTTTATGGTATCTTGAATTAAACCTTCTGTTTCTGTATCAATATTAGAAGTAGCTTCATCCAAAATGAAAATAGAAGGGTTAAAAATCAATGCTCTGGCAAAAGCCAGCAGTTGCCGTTGTCCTGTAGAAAAATTGTTGCCCTTTTCTACAACCGGTTCATCATACTTCTTTGGCAATTTTTCAATAAAATTATGGACATTGACATATTTTGCAACTTTGATGATCTCTTCTTCGGTAAAATTTTTATTGTTTAAGACAATATTATCTTTAATGGTGCCAGTAAACATAAACACTTCTTGTAAAAGAATACCAATGTTTTCTCGGAGATCTTTTAAGGGAATACTTTTAATATTCATACCATCTATTAAAATCTCTCCTTTTTGTATATCATAAAAACGACCAATGAGCTGTATGATAGAAGATTTCCCTGCTCCTGTAGCTCCTACAAAGGCGATGGATTCCCCAGGATGAATTTTAAAACTGATATCCTTTAAAACCCAATCTTCATCATGATAGGCAAACCAAACATTTCTGAATTCGATTTCTCCTAAAAAAGAATGACCTTTTATCACAGACTCGGTATCTTTGATAGCAGGTTCTTCATCTAACAATGCGAAAATTCTTTCAGAGGAGGCCATAGCGGATTGAAGAATGTTATATTTTTCTGTTAAATCATTGATCGGTTGAAAAAATTGCTTCATGTAATTTATAAAAGCAAAGAGCACACCAAATTCGATGCTTTGGCGAAGGACCTGGCCCCCACCATACCATAAAATGATGGCAATTCCCAACGAATGAATCACTTCCATAGAGGGTCTAAAAATAGCAAAAATAAAGTTTTGCTTTTTATGGGCAATAAGAAGCTCTTGATTGTTTTTATCGAATTCTTTGAACTGTTGATCTTCCCTATTAAAAACATGTATGGTTTTTATGCCAGAAAAGTTTGCGTTCAGCAGAGCGTTCACAGCCCCTAATTTCGTTCTTACTTCTCTGTATATAATCCTAACTTTAGTACGGAAGAATCCAGCTGAAATAAGAATAATAGGCACCACACTAAAGGATAAAAGGGCCAATGAAATGTTCATTTTTAGCATAATAAATATAATGCCACACAGTACAAAGATATCTTTAAATAAGTTTACTAAAACCCCCGTATACATTTCATGAAGGGTTTCAGTATCGTTGGTAACTCTTGTTACCAATTGTCCAACAGAATTTGTATCAAAAAAACTAAGGGGCATTTTTTGAAGATGTGCAAATAGCTGATTACGAATCTTTAGTACAATTTTATTGCTGGTATAATTCAGCAGGTATACCTGTATATAGTTAAAAAGTACCCCTAGCGAAATCAATAGGAAGTAAAGGATACTCAGCAGTCCAAGGGCATGAACATCGTTTCTACGAAAAGATCTTACTTCTTCGGCAGACAAACTTTGTGCTTCGAAAATCTCATTATCGGTAACTAATTGATACAGATGATCGATTTTATCAATTTTATAATTTGTGTCATTGCTGTTAAAGGTGCCATTAATTAAGTAAGAGGTTCCCTCATAACGCACCAGCTGCAAAGCAGAAGAAGGTATGAAGGCAAAATCAATGGTATTCTCGTATTCGGTAATAGGGCGGTCATAAACTCTCATATAGTCATCTATAGCTATTTTAATAATGTAGGGACGAGCTATATCAATACCGGCAATTAAAGTCAATAGTAGAACTGATGTCGTTAAGAGCAGCCAGTAATCCTTAGCATATTTCAAAAGGCGTGCCATCAACTTACTATCATAAGTTTTACCTGCAGTTGCTTCATTAAAACGATGGAAATTTTTCATATAATCACCTATTTCTATTCCATATTTATCTTTTCTTCTAATAACTGCTTTTCATAGAAGTCATAATATAAACCTTGTAATGCTAATAGCTCTTCATGATTGCCTTCTTCTAAAATCATTCCATTATCTAAAACAATGATCTTATCACAATGCTTTAAAGTTGAAACACGATGTGCAATGATGATGGTGGTCTGATCTTTTGCTTGATCCTTCAGAGCTGTTAAGATTTTTTCTTCTGTATGGGTGTCTACTGCCGATAGGCAATCGTCCAAGATAAGAACCTTGCTATTTTTCAGTAAGGCTCTTGCAATAGAAACCCTCTGTCTTTGTCCCCCCGATAAGGTAACACCTTTTTCTCCCACTATTGTGTCGTAACCCTTCGGAAAGGAGATAACATCTTCGTGTAATCCTGCGATTTTAGCAACTCGCTGAATATCTTCAAGGGTATAATTATCTACTCCAAAACCTATATTTTCCATTATTGTAGCTGAAAATAAAAAACTGTCTTGGTCCACAAAGGCAATATACTTTCTTAAAGTCTCTAAAGGAATTTTTTCAATAGGATAGCCGTCTAAAGTAATACTTCCTTGGTTGGCCTCATAAAGTCTTAACAATAAATTTGCGATAGTAGTTTTTCCACTACCAGTTCTGCCTATAACACCTATTTTAGCTGTTTTGAGGATTTCTAAAGAAAAATTGGTTAGGGCATTATACTGACTATTGGGGTATGTAAAAAAAACTTGTTGAAAAGCAATAGCACCTTTTATTTCAAGCTGTTTTATAGCATCAGGAGCATCTTGGATTTCAGGCTTTTCCTCTAAAATTTTATTCAATCTTTCCATAGAGGCACTTCCTCGCTGCATGACATTAATTACCCATCCAATGGCAGAAATAGAAGATACCAGTAAACCTAGATAAGTAATAAAAGCTACAAAGTCTCCTAGAGACATCCCCCCTTCAATTACCAGTCTGCCCCCATACCAAATAGCAATAATAAAACTTAAAGAGGATAAAAACTGTACAAGAGGATGAAAAATGCCAAAAAGTTTGGCCAATTCCATATTTCTATCGAAAAGTGCCTGACTCTTTTCATTAAATTGCGTAATCTCAGTATCTTCTTGAACAAAAGCTTTAATAACTCGAACTCCTGCCAAGTTTTCCTGTGTTTGATCTGTCACGGTGGCAAAGGCCTCCTGTACAGTTTTAAATTTAGCATGAATAAGTTCACCAAATCTTGTCATACATAGTATTAAAAGAGGCATAGGCAGCAAAGCATAAATTGTTAATCTGAAATTTGTTGTTAAAGCCATCATAGTAGTGGCAGTGATATTTAAAAAAATGGCGTCTGTCATGGCAACAATCCCTGGACCAAAAGCCATTCTGACAGCATGAATATCATTTGTAAGATGTGCCATTAAGTCCCCTGTCTTATGTCGATGATAGTAGCTGGTAGATAATGTTAATAAGTGGGAAAATAGTTTGTTTCTTAAGTGATATTCTAGTTCTCTAGAAGCTCCTATAATGAGCATTCGCCATAAAAAACGAAAAAAACCAATGCCAATACCGATCAAGAAAATGTAAAGACTATAGCGAAATATATCCTGATAAGTTAATTGGTTGTTCTGTAACTGATTGGTGATGCTTCTTAGCACTTCTGGTATGAAAAGTTGTAATAAATCCACCACTAATAACCATAGAATCCCTAAAATATAGGGCCATTTATTCTTAAAAAGAAAAGGTTTCAATGTTTTAAAATTATACATATAGTTCACCTCTTATATAGCCTTTATAAATTTATTATATTTTATACCAGAGGATGCCATACATCAAACTATTGATTTTTAAAAGAAAAAGACCATTAGATTATCGACAAGAATCTTCAAATGCAATATTTTGTTTTTATTATATAGATAAACAACATCAGTACTTAATTTTGATATACTAAGGGCTACATTTGCAGCCCACGGTTTTGGGGCGAAACCGTAGACCGTGTATATCAAAATTAAAATTTGAACTTGCTTATCTATAAGAGAAGATATTAAAAATTATTTTTTGATACATAATTGATATTTTAATTTGTAAAACTAATCATAGCAACAACATTAAAATTAAAAGGAGTGTTATTAGGATGAACCTTGAGACAAAGGATATGATTACAAAAAAGTTATTAGATGCACAGGAAATGGTAAGAGACTATGAAATGTTCTCAAAGCATACGAACGACAAAGATGTAGCAGAAACTTTTAAAAACTTAGCAGAGGAAGCTGGGATGCAGGCTAGAACTCTTCAAAAGCTGGTAGATAAGTATAAAAGAGACTAAAAGCAGGCACGATTTCGTGCCTCAATTACTTTCCATTGCTTTTGTATGAAATACAAATATATGGTATAATGTAATGAAATTGTATGGAAACATTTAAAGTGATGGTGATGAAGGATGAAGATTTTTGACGAAATCAAGCTAGATAAAGATGGATCTTCAGAACATTTATATATACAGTTGTACAAAGTGTTAAAGGCTTTAATTATGGAGGGGAAGTTAAAAAAGGGGGACAGGCTTCCTCCTATTAGAAAGTTATCGGAACTATTAAAAGTAAACAATGTTACTATAGTAACCAGCTATAGAATGTTGGAGGAAGAGAAATTAGTATATAAAAAAGTAGGTAGTGGTACTTATGTAGCACTTAATTTTCAAAATCATGAAAACTTTTTTCAAGAACAGAAGACGCCTTTAATAGATCAAGGACACATTCAATTGGAAGAAAATGCTATAAACTTTGCCAGCGCTACACCATCTACAGATCTGTTTCCTGTGGATGACTTTAAAAAAGTGTTAAACGAGGTATTAGACCGAGATAAAGGTTCTGCATTTGGTTATCAGGAAAGTCAAGGATACTATCCCCTTAGGGTGGCCATCAAGGAATATGTAGCCACTTATAAGATTGTCACGGAGATAAGTAATATTCAGATTATCTCGGGAGCACAGCAGGGGATTGATATTATTGCTAAAGGGCTCTTAAATCATGGTGATTATGTGATGATCGAAGGTCCTTCCTATAGGGGAGCTATGGCAGTTTTTGAGTCAAGAGGTGCAAAGATTATAGATATCCCTTTGGAAAAGGATGGATTGAGCCTACAGGATTTAGAAAAGAAGATTATTGCTTATCAACCGAAATTTTTATATATTATGCCTAATTTTCAAAATCCAACTGGAATTTCTTATAGTTTAGAAAAAAAGAAGAAAATATTAAAGATTGCAGAAAAATATAACCTGCTAATTGTAGAGGATGACTATTTAAGCGATTTAAATTTTTGTAATGATGAAAATATCACATTAAAAAGTTTAGATCATAAAGATTTGGTAATATATATAAAGAGTTTTTCTAAAATCTTTATGCCGGGGTTAAGGCTTGGCTTTTTAATCGTGCCAAAGCTTATTTACAAAGAGGTATTATTAGCAAAACATACTACAGATATTTCTACCTCTGGACTTTTACAAAGAGCCTTAGAACTATATCTAAAAAGAGGTATATGGCAGCAACATATTAAATACATGAGTACTCAGTACATGGAAAGATTTGAAGTAATGGTAGAAAGTCTTGAAAAATACATGCCTCAAGAAGTACAGTATAGTTTGCCAACGGGAGGCGTGAATTTTTGGTTTAAGCTACCGGAACCTTTATCTTCTAAGGAATTATATGAGATAGCTGTAAAGCAACAAATTGTTTTTGCTCCAGGACACTTATTTTTTTTAAGTAGCAAAGAAGGGTCTTATTTTCGGTTAAGTACTGCCGCAGTAACTGTTAGTGAAATTGAATATGGGATAAAAAAACTTAGTGGTTTAATTAATGAACTTATAAGAAAACAGAATCATCATAGCGATCAGACAAATGGCTATACACCTATATTATAATATGATATATTATACATAGAAAAAAGTTGCTAAGGGAATGGGAAGGGGATCCTATGGAGAAAATTCAAATTATTTGCAACCCTAATGCCGGAAGACAGATAGTGCAGAAAAATATTCCTAAGTTAGTAGACTGTTTGAAAAAAAACGGAAAAAAGGATGTAGATGTGGTTTATACTATGGAACATCTGCATGCAAAAAAGCTAGCGATTGAAAATTCTGATAGATACGATCTAATGATTGCAGTGGGGGGAGACGGTACAGTAAATGAAGTAGTAAATGGTATTATGGAAAGTGATACTAAACCTGCTTTAGCCATCTATCCCGCAGGGACGGTTAACGATTTTGGTAATTATTTAAAAATTCCTCGACCTATAGATGACTTTAGTCAAATGATTCTTGGGGAAAACATCATGAAAGTAGATGTTGGACGAGGAGGAGAACGTTATTTTTTAAATGTAGCTGCAGCTGGTCTATTGCCAGAGGTTGCTCACAAGGTTTCCTCGGAGGCTAAAACAGTGATGGGAAAATTTGCTTATTACATAGAGGGAATTAGGGAATTTTCAAAACAAATGTTTAAGCCAATAAAAATAAGATTTCAAACAAATGGATATGAAGAAGAAAAAGAAATATTGTTTTTTATTATTGCCAATAGCCCCTCCGTAGGAGGGTTTAAATATATGGCACCTCAGGCTAAAATAGATGATGGTCAACTAGATTTATTGATTGTTGAACATGCTCATTTAAAGGATATAGCAACCATATTTCTAAAAGTTCTTACAGGGGGACATGCTAACCACCCAGCACTAAGATATTTACAGGTACAAGATTTTTCTATCCATAGTGATGATGCAGTTGATTTAGATTTAGATGGGGAGTTAGGAGGGCAACTACCCTCGAGTTTTACTGTGGTAAAGCAAGGGCTAGATATAGTGATACCAAAATAAAGAGGTTTAAGGTTGGATACTTCAATCTTAAACCAGTTTTTCATATGTAAACATATAAGTTATATAGACTAAAATAACTTTAACCTTTCTTCGTTTTAATAGAAAACTTTTCATAGAAGCAGAGAAGGTTAATTTTTATTGATAAAAGATCTTATATAATTTATTATTGCACAATATACTTCTAAAAAACCAGTATATTTATTAATGCTTTTCATAAGAATTGATATACAATATATTAAAGAAGACTTTACTGATGGTACAACTCTTCAAGCTAAGAATGCAAAAGATTATTATATAATAATAAATTTATTTTAGGAAGAAAAAAATGTTTTTTGGGGATGGGATGCTATGGAGCTGATTAACAATAGATATAAAATTATAGAACCTTTAGAAAAAAGTCAAAAGCAGTATGTTGCAATAGACTTATTTAAAGGAGAACAAAAAATTTTACTATATATTATTGATGACAATAGGCTTAATAGGGGATTTATCAATTATTGTATAAACTATTTCCATGAAATTTCTTCTCTAACTCATCCTAATATTCTTTCAATCTATCATTTTGATATTATAGAAACGATTGATGATCAACCTACAAAAAAAGCAAAGTACTATTATACAACAGAGTATATTGATAGAGAAAAAAGCTTAAAAATGGAAGCGCCTTTTAGTCCAACCCAAATATTAGTACTATATCGACAACTTTCTAAGGGGATAGAGTTTTTGCATTTTCATGGAATCATTTATAAGTTTCTTAGTTTAGATACACTGTTTATACAAGAAGATCAGGAAGGTCTTACAATAAAGCTTTTAGACTTAATTACCATTAAAAGAAAAGAGATTGAAAAGAAGTATAGCGGGCTTTCTAGTGACTCCTTTATAGCTCCAGAGGTTATCTCCGACCTTACACTAGGAAACTATACGGATATTTATTCGCTAGGAAGAGTTTTGTGCTATTTTTATACATTAGAAATCATGAATTTTAATAAGTTGGTGCAAAATATTAATTGGTTTCATGGAAATTATGAAAAACGTTGGGAAGTAAACTTTTTTAAATTAATACAAAAAATGATTCGCACAGACCTGAATGACCGTCTTCATACGATTTATCAGGTAAATGAAGGAATTGTAAAGTTATATAACTTAGAAGAAAAATTAGAAAACCCAAAGCAATTAGAAAAATTAAATTTTAAAACCCCTATAATAGGAAGGGATAAAGAGTTAAAGCAAATACTTTCTATACATACTATGGTGAAGGATCATCAAGGGGAAAGCTATAAAAATTTGGTGTTAATTCATGGTGGTGGAGGGATAGGAAAAACCAGACTAGTAAAAGAGGTTCTTTATAGAGTAAAGTTAGGGAAATACAAGACCTTTAGTACCAATATTTTATCAGAAGATCAAGACTTTTATAATGTAGTATCAAAAATTATAAGGCAGATGTTAAGTTTAGCTCCTTCAAACACTATAGAAAAGTATTATATTGAACTGCTTAGATTGACGCCTGAAATCGGGATCAATAAGAAAATAGTTTATGACAAAGAACTATCAAAAGAAAAAGAAATATTAAGACTATATGATCGGGTCACTAATTTTATTATAGATGTATCTTTAAAACACCCTATCACTATTGCTTTCGATGATTTGCATTTAGCAGATGCAACGATTCTCAAGTTTATAGATTATTTCCATAGCATCAATATCATAAAAAAAGCTCCGGTGACAATGATTCTAACCTTCAACAAAGAAAGTCATGGTTATAAGGAGATAGAAGAATATATAAAAAAATGGATGAAGCGTCAGCATACCATAGATATCAAACTAGGAAGACTTACAGTTGAGGAAACAGCAAAACTAATAAAGCATATATTAGGCTGCAGCGAGGAGCCCTTGGATTTTGCTACGGAGATGATGAAGGATACAGAGGGAAATCCTGGTGCTATAGAAGAACTACTAGAGGAACTGTATGCTCAAAACTTATTAACTGTAGACTACTATAATGTGCATAAGGGATGTTTGTGGAGAGTTACGGAAGACGATTATTCAAAGATAAAGTTATCAACAAACTTTGATCAAGCACTTTTTAGACAAATAGATGGAATCAATTATCTACAGAAAAAAGTACTAGAAATTGTAGCTGTCTTTAAAACTTCTGTATCTTTAGAAATTATTACGAAGCTTCTAGGAGATAGTGAAAATTATACTACTTATATCGATCGATTAGTAGAATTGAAAATTTTAGATGAAAAGTTAGAGGATTGGGGCTATGCCTATAGTTTTCATAGTAAGCAGTTAAAGTACCATATATACTATAATATTGATAAAGAAGAGAAAAGAAAGTTACATATTCTTATAAGCGAAATATTAGAGAAGTTGTATAAAAAAGAAGACAGAGAAAATAAAGAGGAACTCATTTATCACTTACTACAGTCCAATCAACGGGATAAAGCAATACATTACTGTATAGAAGCTGGAGATGGCATGAGTCGGTTGCGTATCTATACAGAAGCATTGACTTTTTATGAAAATGCATATGCACTGCTAGAAGAAAATGACTCCAGAAAAGTAAAGATTTTAGTGAAACTAGGAAATACTTACCAAAAGCAGAGTAAAAGTGAAAAGGCTATTGACTATTATAAAGAAGCGGTTTGCTTGGCTGAAGCAGAAGGCGCTCATAAAACATTGATAGACATAAAAAATAAGATAGGATATATTTATTTGTTAAAGAATCAATTAGAGGAAGCTATCAAATGTTTACAAGAAAGTATAGAGATGGCAGGAAAGCACTACTATTTTAGTGGTTCATTGGAGGCAGGGTATTTTCTAAGCAGGGCATATATAAATATGCGAAGAATCAAAAGTGCAGAATTGCTTTGTAATGCACATCTAAATTTAGCTTATAGCTATAATAACTTGGAATATATAGGCTTATTTTTAAGTCAAAAGGGTGTTATTGAACATTTAAAAAGTGATGCGTTAAAAGCAATTGGCTTTTTTAAAGAAAGCATACGCTACTTTGAGCAGGATGGGAAAACCCAAGAAATCGCTGGAACATTAAACAATATAGGAAATGTTTTTGTAGAACATTTTCAAAATAGCGGGAATGCTAGGAAGTATTACGAAAGAGCACTAAAAATTGCTCAACAGTATAATGACTTTGAAATGATGATAAAAATCTATAATGGTATAGCTATTTCCTATATGTTAGAGGAAGAATATCAAAAAGCAATAGAATTATTAAATAAAAACGCTGCTTTCTGTATAAATTTTCCAGACCATGCCAATAGATTTCCTTTGTATATCTACTTTGCCCAGTGTTATCTGCATATTGCAGAATATAGTAAAGCCTATAGTTATTTACTAAAAGCAAAAGAAGAACTGAGATCCTATCCAGAGGAAATTTTATACTTTGAAATGTACTATGAGGTAGAGGCACAACTATATATGGTCATAGGGGCATATGAGGAAGCCTTAGATAGTACTACTGCTTTTTTTCAGAAGTTTGAGAGATCTCATCTCAAAAGACAGTTAAAAATGAAAATGATTAATTTTTTTTCTTCTTATTATCTTAATCAAGAAGTTAATGATGAAGTATTGCTTGATCTAATAGAAGCGTATAAGCAAACTTTTTATATAAAAGACATAAAAGAGCTTTTGTTTTACTCCTCCTTATACTACTTCAATAAAAAAGATCTTGCTAAAGCACGAAAACTACAGCAAAAAGAGGATGAGCTGAAGACAGTTATTCATATGCAACACTCTTTTTTAAAGGATACCTACATAAAAGCACTATTAACAGAGTGTCCGAAAGAAAAAATAAAACTTTTAGAGAATATAGTGCTTAAAAAATCTTTAGATGATTGTAAGGAGTTAAAATGGAGGTTTTATAGTGAATTAGGAAGAGCTTATTATGTGTTGAAGGACTACTATTACGCTGTATACTACTATTTAAAGGCGTTATATACCATAAAGACGATATTTTTGAAGGTGCCAGAGGAACTTAAAGAAAAATATTTATTAGATGAAGAAAAGTATGGTATAAAAAGAAAGTTAGCTATTATAGAAGCCTCTATAAAAAAACAATCTAAGCCTGATTTAAAGAATGATAAAATTGACATGGAAAGTTACTTTAAAATAGGTCATCTACAGGAACTATTTAAAAATCCCGATTTTTATAGGTATGCCGCGGAAGAATATGAAAAAAACTTTCCAGTAGGTATTGATAATATAGAAGAATTATTAAGTCAACTTGTATATCATACAAAACAAAATTTAGATTTATTGTTGAAATTAGCGGCAAAAAAAGTATTAGCTAAAAAGGCGATGTTGATTAGTGCGTATAATCAGCAAGAAGAAGTTGTAAGTTTTGGAGAAAAAGTTGATATAGAGAAAGTAGCTCATATCTTTGAAAGTGTTTCTAAAAAACAAGATGGATTATTTATTGATAATATTAAAAACTTTATAGAAAATGATAAGGAATTTCTTCACTACGAGAGAAAAACATTTATTTGTTTGCCTATCTTTCAGAAGGGAGAGCAAAATAAAAGAGTAGAAAATGATTTAAGAGAAGAAAAAGTAAAAAAAATATTAGGTTACTTATATATGGAAACCGATGAAGTATTTCACAACTTTACTTTAGAAGGGTACAAGACTTGTGAAAAACTCTTACCCTTGGCTTCAATTTTATTAGACAATTATTATTTAAAAATCTCTTCTTTTGTGGATAAGTTGACTGGAGTATATACTAGAAAGTATTTCGAGCATATGTTGCTAGAAGAGATGGAGAAGGTAAAGAATCAAGGAGGTACTTTTTCTATCATCATGTGCGACATCGATCATTTTAAAAAAATAAATGATACCTATGGTCACCAACGAGGAGACTTCATACTAACAAAGGTAGGAAAAGTGCTTATAGAAAATGTCCGTAAAACAGATCTGGTGGGGAGGTATGGAGGAGAAGAATTTATCATAATGCTACCAGATACTACAAAAAAACAAGCCTATAAAGTAGCGGAAAAGATAAGAAAAGAAATTGAAGTATTAGAGATACTGGAGAATAAGGATAAGATTACTTTAAGTTTTGGTATTGCTTCTTATATGGAGGAAGGTTTGAACAAAGAAGATATTATTGAAAAGGCTGATCAAGCTTTATATGCTGCTAAAGAAAAAGGACGTAATCAAACAGTAATTTGGGAAGTAGGCATAGGATTTATAGACAAAAGAATTGACAAGCTAGCCGGGATTGTTAAGGGGAATATTGTAGAAGATCAGCGAAATGTTTTGGTGCTTATGGAGGCAATAGAGTTAATAGGAAGTACTGAAGAAAATACAAGTAAAATATCTACTTTATTGGGAAGGTTGATAGAAACACTAGAAGCAGAGGAAGGTATTTTATTTAAGGTGAAAAAATCAAAAATAACAGGGTGTTTTGGTAGAAGGCGCTTTAACAGTGGATGGGTAGATGATATTAGTTATAATAAAGATTTAATAAAGAAAGTACTGTCTACGGGAAAAGGAGAATATCTGATTGATTGGCAGGACATAAAAACTACCAATGCCTTAACGGGGACGCCAAATTGGAAGTCCATTATTATAACACCTACTTTATTTTGCGGAGAAATAACTGGTATCTTGTATCTTTCGGTACCCTTGATGGAGAAGGAGTTTGATTTTCAACTTTATAACCTTGCAAAAGCAGCTAGTAGTATCATTGCACCTATACTAAATAGCATAGATATAGAATAATATCTTTTATAAACTCAAATAATAACAATGATGTTATTGAATTTTTAGGAGGTATCTATAAAAAATGAAGAAAAAAATTGCTGTTGAAGATGGGTTAGCGGATGTGAGGAATTATTTACAGGAAAAAGGTTATGAAGTCGAAGGTTTAAAAAATGATAATCTAAACAACTATGATGCAATTATTGTAACTGGTCAGGATAGCAATGTGTTAGGCATGGAAAATGCCGTGACAAAGTCTCCAATCATTTCAGCAAGGGGCCAGTCAGCAGAAGAAATATATCAGCAACTTCAAAATAGAATAAAATAAAACTAAAAACCCTGTAGAATTACAGGGTTTTTTGATAGCATAGAAAGAACATATTGTTTATATAATCAAGTACAACTGCATAACTTTAGCGAATTAAAAAGTTAGACTGCTAAATAAATTGGAAGAGTTGCAAAAAAATTGTAAAAAAAGTATAATATAAGTAGAATAAATCTTTTTTATAAGCATCATTATATTTATATAATTCTAGCATAAAGGAGTGAGTAGATTGGCTACAGTTTTGATTGATGGAAACAGTTTAACACTAGAAGCTATTGTTGAGGTGGCAAGAAACTATTATGAAGTAGATTTAACACCCATGGCAATTGAAAAAATAAATAAAACAAGAGGACTAGTAGATCATTTTGTAGAAAGTGAAAAAATTGTATATGGTATCACTACAGGCTTTGGAAAGTTTAGTGATGTTGCTATTTCTAAAGATGAAACAGCAGAACTTCAGAGAAACTTAATTATTAGTCATGCTTGCGGTGTAGGAAAACCTTTAGAAGAAGAAATCGTTAGGGGGATCATGCTATTAAGAGCCAATGCTTTAGCTAAAGGTCATTCTGGAATTCGCTTAAGCACCATAAAAACTCTGATAGAAATGTTAAACAAAAGAGTACACCCTATTATCCCTGAAAAAGGGTCTTTAGGAGCTAGCGGAGACTTAACTCCTCTATCTCATATGGTATTAGTAATGATTGGAGAAGGGGAAGCACTATATAATGGAAAGAAAATGACCGGGAAAGAGGCCATGGAGGCAGCCGGTATACCAACGATTCAGCTAACCTCCAAAGAAGGATTAGCCCTTATCAATGGAACGCAGGTAATGACGGCAATAGGTGCTTTAACCATATATGATTGTAAACAATTATTAAAACTTGCAGATATTGCAGCAGCCCTTACTGTGGAAGCACAAAGAGGAATTGTTGACGCTTATGACTGGAAGCTTCATCATGTAAGACCTCATTTAGGACAACAGCAAACTGCGAAAAATTTATTGAGTTTATTACAAGGTAGTACCTATACCACAAGACAAGGAGAAATAAGGGTACAAGATGCCTATACTTTAAGGTGTATTCCTCAGATTCATGGAGCTAGTAGAGATGCCTTTGCCTATGTAGAGTCAAAAGTCAACATAGAAATCAACGCTGCTACAGATAATCCATTAATTTTCCCTGATGAAGAGGAAGTAATATCTGGAGGAAATTTTCATGGTCAACCAATGGCACTACCTTTTGATTTTCTAGGCATAGCTATTGCAGAACTTGCTAATGTTTCTGAAAGGAGAATAGAAAGGTTAGTAAACCCTCAATTAAGTGGATTGCCAGCCTTTTTAACAGCAAAAGGAGGGCTGCATTCAGGTTTTATGATTGTTCAATATGCAGCAGCAGCTTTGGTGTCTGAAAACAAAGTATTAGCACATCCTGCCAGCGTAGATTCTATCCCATCTTCTGCAAATCAAGAGGATCATGTTTCTATGGGAACCATTGCTGCAAGAAAAGCCAGAGAGATCTACCATAACACTGTAAATGTTTTAGCTGTTGAGTTGATGGCAGCAGCTCAAGGGATAGATTTTTATAAAGACTTTACACTTGGAAAAGGAACTAGAGAAGCCTACGAATTGATAAGAAAGAATATATCTACGCTTCAAGAGGATCGAGTGATGTATGTGGATATTAATAAAAGTGCAGAACTAATAACAAGTCATCAAATTGTTGAAGCAGTTGAAAAACATGTAGAATTATACTAAAAAAAATGAGAGGACATTCCTCTCATTTTTTAGTATTGATCCAAAATTTCTAAAATCTTATCTAGTTTAGCCTTCTGCTCTTCATCTAAAAAAGGCAGCATTTGGTCAATGATTTCTTGTTGATTAGGAATGATGTCCTTAAGTCGCCCTAGCTCTCTTAGTATTTCTTCTTCAGATTTTTGACTATATTGATTAAAAATGTTAAGTGCTTTTTGATAATCTTCTTCAGAAATCATATTTTTAACTTCCTCGAGCTTTGAATAGTCTCCTTTTTTAGCAGCTTCAAGAAGCTCATTTAATTTTTTTTGATCCATTATTCTCCCTCCTGATTTTTATGGATTGACTTTGCCATACCAATTTTTCTATCTATATAAACTATGCATATAAGACTGTTTTTGCCACTAATATCATAGGAATTTTATTAAAACCGTTTAAAATCTTAATAATTTTATAAGCAGTGAATATATATTAATATTAGAATGAATATAATGAGGAGGTAGAGGATGGAAAAGTCGAATAATAGGGAGAAGATAAATCTTACACTAAGTGAAGGACATATAAAACTTTTAGGTCTGATGTTTTTATTTTTTTTATTAACTTCTACAAAAAAAGCTACCAACAAATTTAGCTTGACGGAACTGAATGATATAGAATTAGAAAAAAAGTGTAGACTACTTAATAGAATTAAAGGGTATATGAATAAAGAAGAACAGTATATTGTTCATAGGGCAGAAGTGATCTTGCAAATTCTTAGCAAAGTAAAACTATTAACGGAGTCACCACAGTTACATAGCGCCGAAGTAGCATACCACTCCCTAAGCCTGGAGGAAAGAAAGAGAAATATGCTACTGGACCTAAGTAAGCATATGCAGGGAGATCACAGAGAAATCATTCATACAGTGATTGATTTGGATATGAAAACAAGAAATATCGAAAAAAAATTACGGGAGTTAGGTGAGCTTAGCCAGAGTGGTATGAACCTTCAAAGTGTCGAAAAGTTTATAGATATAGTAGAGCCTTTATTGGAAGGAGAAATGAAGGATAAAACAAAGGATATTAAAAAGATTACTAGTGTTTTTAAGGTGATAAAATCTTTGGATGAAAAGGGCACTTTAAACGAAGAAGATCTGATTCATGTGATTTCTCCTTATATAGAACCACAGCAGAGAGATTCTTTAATGAAAATGATGCAAATTGCTAAAGCGGTTAGCGGTAGTTTGAATAATCCTCCTTCTAATGAAAAAGCAGCTTCTTCCCCAGAGGAAGAGAAAAAATTAGAAGGTTCTCTTTCAGAGGAAGAAGATTCCAAGGAAGAAGAAAATAAAGTAATAGATAGCTAATAGGCTTTAAAGAATAAAGAATTTGTGATATATTGTTACTAGCGAAAAATTGTTAAGGAGCTGTTTTATTCATGTTATCAAAAGAAAAAATCCAAAGAATTAATGAATTAGCGAAACTTTCGAAGGCAAGAGGCCTTAGTTTAGAGGAAAAAAAGGAACAAGATGATTTAAGAAAAGAATATATAGAAGTTTTTAGAAAATCCTTTAGGAAACAATTGGATTCTATAGAAATCGTAGATTGAAATTTAGTGTCTCTTCAACAACAAGCTACAACATATTGTAGAATGTAGGATGGATAAAAAAAAATGACACTAAATGTTGAACGTTTTTTAGTGACTTGTACCAAAATAAACTAAATTTTTTAATCCTCCTTCTTTATAATGAGTATTAATTATTGAACAAAAGAAGGGGGATTCAATTGTGAAAAAAATAGTAGTACTTTTTTTCTTTGTTGTTTTATTAATAGGACATGAAAACTTTATCTTTGCTTCCTATGAAAGTCAAGAGGTATCAGAAGAGGAAATACAACAACATTTACAAGAAATTTTTGATGAAAGAATTGATGTATGGAATGATTTTATGGTAGGGAAGTATTCTTCACTGGAGGCTATACGGAGAGACTTAGAAGACTATACTACGGAGCCTTTGCTGGCCATCGATATCAGTACTTATGAAAGCATTATGAATCATCCTAGTTCCTATGAAATTATTAAAGAAGTAAATGTGATGCATTGTGAAACGATCAAAGCCAATGGAACTAAAGGAACTTATCTAGTAAGGATTTTTTGGGGGATACAAAGCTATGATGAATTTACTTATGAGGAAGTAGAATATATAGTGGAGATGCTTCATATTAAAAACAAATGGATGCTGAGTGATTATCAATTAAATATAGAACCATTATAGGAGAGAAATCTCCTTTTTTTTATGGAGAAATTGCTACCACTATAAAAATTATTACGGCAGAATAATCTGTGCAAACATACAAATATTTTCATTTATGGAAGAAGGTATTTTTTTAAGAGTAAATAATTTCCTGGCAACTATAAAATAATTGTATTACTTAAAAAAAGGAATTATGTCACACTTTGTAGAAATAGTTATAGCTAGAAAGGTTTTTATGAGAGGAAGAACGTAATATGAACAATCACATACTAGGCATAACCAAGATGAATGAGATTTTTACTAAAATATTAATGTCAATAGAAGAAAGTAAATCGGAGATTTTTGATGTTGCTGAAAATATCAGAAGAGAATGTAGTGAGTTTGAGAAACAATTAGTAGACATCCAAGAAAATATACGTCAACTTATCAAAGAAGTAGACGAACTACAAGGATTAGAGAAACAAAGCAGAAGAGAACTTTTAAAAGTAAGCAAGAACTTTAAAGAACATAGAGAAGAAGATATACGTCAAGCCTATGAAAAAGCCAATACGCTGCAAATACAGCTAATAATAAAAAGACAACAAGAAAGTGAATTTATAAAAAAAAGAACTGAGATAGAAATAAGGCTAAAAAATACAAAAAAGACATTGGAAAAAGCAGAAGGGCTTACATCAAAGATTGGGGTTGTTCAGGACTTCTTACAAGGAAACCTGCAGGATATCAATAATACCCTAGAAGATATAAAACAAAAACATGTTTTAGGACGAAAAATTATTCATACTCAGGAAGAAGAACGTAGAAGAGTAGCACGAGATATTCATGATGGTCCTGCTCAATCTTTAGCAAATTTAGTCATTAAGGCAGAAGTGTGTGAGAAATTGTTAGAGGTAGATGTGGAGAGAAGTAAAGAAGAGCTACAAGATCTAAAAAAATGTATTAGAGAAAGTATTAAAGACATTCGAAAGATTATTTATAATTTGCAACCTATGTCTATAGACGATGTGGGTTTTATACCAACGATCCAACGATATATAGAAAAATATCAGAGTGAAACCAATATTGTAGTAGAATTTATTATATTATCTGATTTTAGCCTAGATGATTCGACTAAAAGTTTATGTCTATTTCGGATTGTACAAGAAGCTTTGAATAATGTAAGAAAGCACGCAAAAGCTACCAATATAAAAATTTATATTGAAATGAAGCAAGAAGAGATATTTTTAAATATCTTAGACAATGGAATTGGCTTTGACACTGAACAAATAAAACTTAGGCAAGAAGAAGAAAGTGGGTTCGGGTTACTTAGTATTCAAGAAAGAGTGGGTTTGCTAAGTGGTAATGTGGATATTAAGAGTGAACTTAATAAAGGTACAAAAATTTCGATAACAATACCGATATAAGATTAAACAAAGGATGGAAGTGAGGAATATATATGGATAAGATTAGAATATTATTAGTAGATGATCACTCGTTAGTAAGACAAGGATTAAAACAAATATTAGAATTAGAAAGTGATCTACAAGTAGTGGGGCAGGCAGGCGATGGGGAAGAAGCTATATTGAAAGTGCAGCAATTAAAGCCGGATGTGACTTTATTAGATATAAATATGCCTAAATTAAATGGAATACATACATTAAGGCGGCTGAAGGATATGGACAGCACAACAAAAGTGATTATGTTAACTTTTCATGAAGATAGAGAATACATTTGTGAGACAATTAATCTAGGTGCTAATGGTTATGTATTAAAGGATGCAGAAGGAGATAGCTTAATAAAGGCTATTAGGGATGTACACAGTGGTGTGGCTTATATACATCCTAGTATAGCAACGGATTTAGTAAGAGAGTTTAGTAATAGAACGATCAAAGAAGGGGAAGAAACAAAGTTAACTAGGAGGGAATATGAGGTATTAACCTTGATTGCTGATGGATTAAACAACAAGGAGATTGCCTGTAATCTTTTTATAAGTGAAAAGACAGTAAAAAATCATGTTTCAAACATATTTAAGAAAATTGATGTAAATGATCGAACTCAAGCTGCAATTTATGCATATAAACACAATATAAAGAAAATATAAATATCATAGGCGTTAACCTAACACAGTTATTACCAAAATTCTCTCGAACTGTCATCCTGAGCGTAGCGAAGGATCTTGGGATAACGAAGAATGACAAATTATGGTTTGAGTTAACGCTAATGATATAAATATAAAAGTAGGTATGAATAAAAATAATGGAGGTAAAGTTTTATGAAAATTATAACTGATAGTTCCTGTGATTTGCCTCAGGAGTTGTTGAAGGAGCATGGCATTTTAGTAGTACCTTTAGGTATAGAAATTGATGGCAATGATTATATTGATTGTATTGACTTAAGTCACCATGATTTCTATAAAAAAATGGCAGCCTCCAATAATATTCCAAAGACTTCTCAGCCGTCACCTCAAAGGTTCATAGATGCCTTTAAAGAAGGGCTACAAAAATATGGTGAAGTCCTTAGTATTCATCTATCCTCTAAATTAAGTGGTACATATAGCACTGCGATGATGGCTAAGGATATGGTAAATGAAAAAATTGAAGTTTTTGATTCTTTGAGTGGGTCGTTAGGTCTAGGTCTACAGGTGTTAAAGGCTTCTCAATTAGCCAAAGAGGGGTTCAGTGTAGAAAAAATCATGGAGAAACTAAAAGAGTATAGGGAAGAAATGAAGGTGATTGTTTACCTAGAAACTTTAGAAAATGCAGTTAAAGGAGGCAGAGTAACAAAAACAAAGGAAATTGTTGCTAACCTGCTGAATCTAAAACCAATTGTACATGTAGAAGAAGGCTACGTAAGAATATTAAAAACAGTACGTGGAAAGAAGAAGGCTATGAGAACAATGCTTGATATGATGGAAGAAAAAAATATAAGCTTTAAGGATCGTATCATAGGTATTACACATTGTGATTGCTTAGAGGAGGCTTTGAAATTAAAAGAAGAAATTATCGAGAAGTTTAACCCAGCTGAAGTCATGGTTACTACGATGGGTCCAGTAATTGGTAGCCATTCAGGGTTAGGTGGTCTTTTAGTTTGCTTCTAATGAAGAAAAGTGCTTTCGACTTACTCTGAAGGCACTTTTCTATTTATATTTTAAAATAATCCCACACAAATTTTTGAAAGACCGTTTCTAAAGGAGAAGGGGAGCGGTATTTATGACAAACTAAATAAAAACTCCGATCTAGATTTACATCCTTAATTTTAAAGGTCTTTAGTAGATTATGCTTCACTTCATTTTCAATAGCATATTTAGACAAAAAAGATATGCCCAGTCCTTTTCTTATACATTGTTTAATAGCTTCAGTATTTTCAATGTAAGCAATAATCTTTAAATCATTTGCATTTATTTTGTGCTTTTTTAAAGTAGATTCTAATAATGTCCTTGTGCCAGAACCTCGCTCACGAAAGATAAAATTTTCTTGTAATATATCTTTGAGGTTGACCTCTGTTTCAAAAGACCCATAGGGTTCACTAAAGGGAGTAACTAACACAATTTCATCGGTAAGTAGTTCTAAATACTTAAGCTGACTATGGCTTATTTTTGCTCCTACTACACCAAAGTCTACTTCTCCTTGTAGAATCCCTTCTACCACTTGTTTTGAATCATAATGAGACATATTGAAGGTAACATCAGGATAAAACTTACTGAACTCACAAATGATATCAGGGAGAATATACTGTTCGGGTATAGTGCTGCAGGCTATTTCAATATTACCTGTAATTTTTCCTTTGAATTCCTCCAGTTTAAACTTGGCATTTTCCTTTAAATTAATAATATTGACAGCATACTCATACAAAACTTCTCCTGCCTTCGTAAGAGAAATTTTTTTGTTGGTTCTATTAATGAGGGTAGTATTTAATTCCTTTTCTAGATTAATAATATGGCTGCTGATGGTGGGCTGTGTTAAGTATAAATAATCTGCAGCTTTTGAAAAGCTTTTGAGCTTTGCAATAATTACAAAAGACTCAAGTTGTTTAAGGTCCATAAGAAGTCCTCCTTACTATTTTACATAGTCCAATAGTAACATGGTAAAACAAAAAATTCAATCTTGGGATTTATATTTCATATTACATTCTTCACAATTCTCTAATTCTATTTTTCTACAAGGGTTAACATGAATAAGTACATCCTGAATATCATAGTTACTTTTCATAAGATTTTCCTTCGCTCTAGCAGCAGCTCCGTGGCCTTCTTCTACAGTAATATTAGGATTAACGCAAACCTTCATATCTACAATAAGTTTTGAGCCATACTGTCGTACCCTAATATCCTGCACCTCTTTAATGCCTTTAGCCTGAAAAGCAGCTTCTCTAATTTGCTCTAGCACTTCTTTTGAAGGTGCTGTATCCATCAAGGTAAGAATAGCCTGTTTATAAATAGAAATCCCTGTTTTTAGTATAAGGATAGATACAAAAATCCCTGCTAAAGGGTCCATTACTGTATAGCCAAAACGGGCTCCTGTTATCCCTATTAAAGCAGCTATAGAGGAAAAAGCATCGCTTCTATTATGCCAAGCATCAGCTATAACAGCGGGGCTATTAATCTTTCTACCTATTTTTACTGTATATCGATACAAAGCTTCTTTAGATATAATAGAAACAAGAGCAATATAAATAGCCATGGAATCAGGAGGGGTAATGCCAGGGTCCTGTAAGACTTTTAAAGCTTCGTAGCCAATACCTACAGCTGTAAGAATTAAAATAATAGCCAAAATTTTAGATGTAATTGTTTCTGCTCTGTGATGACCATAAGGATGGGATGCATCAGGGGGTTTATGGGCAATCTTTAAACCTTGTAATAAAATAATTGTACCAAATAAATCTGACGCAGAGTGAAAGGCATCTGCTACTAAAGCAGTACTTCCAGCTAAGACTCCAATAAATGCCTTAATGACAGTTAAAAAAATATTTATCACTAAACTAATGATAGAGACCCTTTTGGCTTCCTGATATCTTGCTTGATCCTGCATAAAAGCACCTTCCTTCTTAAAGTTCTTTAAAATAACTACAATACATATTATCTGAATACAATTGCAACTATATGCAAATACTTTTACTATATAAATATGCGTCTAGGCGTATATCCATAAACAAATGGTAGGAGGCAATATAATGGCTCGTATTATTAGCTTGAATGATTATAAAATTACAAAACAAAGACAGCTTATCACTAATATTTACTACTTTTTTAATGAAAGCTTAGATAATCAATTAGATAATGTCTTGGTACAGTTTGAAGAGGAATTTATTGACCTATGCAACAGATATGATTTTCATCATGAAAATGTTGACTACTTTAAGTTACCCATTATTACTTTTATTGTAACAGTATTTATAAAAAATAGTGAAGTATGTGAACATTTTTCTGAAGGATTGGTACTAGATAATGAAGAAAATAAATATTTATTTAAAAATACCCTTATAAAAGTATTGGAAATCTTTGAAGATAATTATTTAAACAGCCCGAATAAGCTTTTTGTAGAAAAAGAAATAGAAAATATTATTGAAGAAGGATTACAAAGCTTATTGAAGATTATGCCAGAAAATATTTACTTAGTATAGAAAAAGACTTCTAGTAAGGTGAACTAGAAGTCTTTTTCTGGGACAGGGAAAATTATTTTAGAATCTCTATAGATTTATGGGAATAACTTTTGACAGTTTGAAGTTCTTTAAACTCTTTATGATTAAAACTTAATTCCTTTAGGAATAGCAGCAGATCACCAGACTTACCTATAAAACAAATCCTTTTTTCACTTGTTAATTTAATCATACCATTCCCTCCTTAGAATAAGTTATTTTTAATATCTATACCCACTTTTATTTTAAAGAAAACCGTAAAAGAAAAAAGATATAACTTATGAAAAATTAGAATGTTATGGATGTCTATTAACTTCACCTTAAATTACCTCGTATTTAAGAAAGTTTTGTACAGAAAATAATAAGGATAAATTACTTGAAAGAGGTGAGCTATTTTGACTACAAGAAAAAGATTAGACCCTAACGCACTAAAAGCTATAGAAGATTTTAAGCAAGAAATGAGCACTGAAATAGCAACACGTGACTATGATTATATAGACGATGAATTTATGTATGTAGACGGTGGTGACCTTATACCTAGAGAAATCATTGAAGAGGCAGAAAGACAGATGGCTAATGAAAAGCAAGAAAAGCTGGATTAATTTCCGGCTTTTTTGCTTCTCTTGATTTAGGTATTCATAGAATAGAGATCCTGTATTCCTTCACATCAAAATCCTTTAAAATGCCTAGTACTATTAAAAGGAATATAATGACTAATGGTGATTATTGCAGAATTTTATTAATAGGAATACTTTAAAGCTTATCATTTAAGATGAAAACTATAAATATCATATAAAATCTTATCATAAATGATATTTTTAAGTTACAATAAAACTTTTACAACTTAGTGTGAGATAGCGGAGTCATGGGGACGATTCCTCTGGCACGTATGTTTTTATGTGTTATAATAAATACATCCTTCCAAGGAGGGAGGTGAATATGATTGGCACGCATAACAAAAGAAAAAGCAGAGTACATAGCAATGGTGATAACAGCAGTTGCAGCTTTAATTACAGCTATAGCTACTCTAGTTGCTGCAGTAAGATAAGTAGCACGAAAAAAGCAGGTGTCGCCACACCTGCTTTTTTCATTTAGTGAATATAATTGGCTCGCTTTACAATTATACTGTCTTATTTATAATATACCATAACTACTAAGAAGTATTCAACATATGTAGAAAAAATTTTGACGTACATAAAATTTTGATACTTTCTCAGGTACAGGCGGTTTCTTTCTTAATGGAGCGATATCTTAGTCCGAGTTAACCCATACTAAATCAAAGGTGGTTTATATCCATTCAACATCGAACCTATGATCAATGTAATCTAGGCCCTATGTGTTAGGATAGTTGTCGCATATAAAAAATATAAAACCTTAAAAAATTACCATTGAAAAAACTATAAAATAGAGATTTGGCGAAGCGAACTATTTACATGAAGGAGCCTGCATGGGAAAATTGCGAGACTGGAAGAAGATCGTACAAAAAACAAGTCTAGTTATAGAATCCTTCCTTTGGTTTCTCAATTTGAAGATCTTCTATTAAGATTGAAGGAGGAGCAAGAGTACAACAAAGAGATTTGTGGCAATTCCTACAATAGGGAGTTTATGGAATATATCTATGTTGATCCTATGGGGAACAGGATTAAGCCAGGATATATAACACAGCATTTTGCATTAGTCCTAAAAAAACATGAGCTGAGAAAAATTAGGTTTCATGATCTACGTCATGTTGTGCAACACTGCTTCTTACAAATGGAGTAAAAATGAAGGCCATACAAGAATGGTTAGGACATAGTGATTTTTTCACGACAGCTAATATTTACGCTCATCTAGACTATAGTGAAAAGGTTGAGTCTACAAATCTTATGAGTAATATCCTTAAAATACCAAAAAAATCAGGAAGAACTGAGAGAGAACTGGAAGAGAATTATAGCCTAAAAATCTTGTGCGTCTATACGAGAATTAATTTTCAGCAAAATAAAAAATCCTTTAAAATCCGCATTATTACGGCTTTTTAAAGGACTTATCTTTTGGTGCCGTGGAAGGGAATCGAACCCCCACGATGTTGCCATCGGCAGATTTTGAGTCTGCTGCGTCTGCCAGTTCCGCCACCACGGCATATCAAGCTACAAGAAATATAATAACACAGGCAAAAAATAATGTCAACAAAAAAATAATAGAAAAATATACAACTATAAATATCACAAAACCTTTGATATAATAAAAACACTGTAAACCAACAGAAGTCGTTTAAGTGAATATAAACTAAAGGGGGAATAAGCATGGATCCAATATCTCATGGTGTCATTGGTTTAGCACTATATAGTCTGCAAAATTCACCTACTATCACCAGTGCTGCCTGTGTAGGTGCTGTAATTGGTAGTATTTCCCCAGATATAGATATTATAACAAGAGTTAAAGGAGATTATGTGTTTTTAAACCATCATCGTGTAGAAACCCATTCTATTCCCGGAGTTGTAATATTATCAGGAATGATTACCATATTACTATCTTTTTTTTATTCTTCATTTTCATTTTATGAAGTTTTTTTATGGACATTTATAGGGGGGATATCCCACTCCTTCATGGACTATCTTAATTCCTATGGGGTATCTTTATTATATCCCTTCACTAGAAAAAAATATTCATTAAATCTGTTAATGATTTATGATCCAGTCATAATTCTTTTATCCCTATATAGTATATTTTTCATGCCAAGGACAGCAGTACAGTATTTTAGCATGGGAATGATTACATTTTTCTATCTAGCATGCCGATATTTAGACAGAAGTAGACTAAGAAAAAAGCTGGTGAGACGTTTTAACAACCAATATAAGATAAAAAACATAAATGTTTTTCCTTCAGACTTTAATCTTCTGAAATGGGATTATATTGTAGATACGGATAGCCACTATATTGTAGGGGAAATTAATAGCATTACCAGTAGAAATAGTATTATCAAAAAACTGAGAAAAGTAGTATCACCTATAATCGACCGATCGCTAAAACATCAATTAGGAATTTATTTTAAAGAGTTTACACCTGTTTTTCATGTAGATTTAATTAAAGAAAAAGAGAAGCTTATTGTAAAAATGACGGATTTAAGATATCGAATAAAAAATGAATTTAAACATCACGCAAGTTTTTACTATAGTCTGGATGAGAATCTATTGAAAAGCGTTTTTCATCCCTTTAGTGAAAGCAATGCTATAGAAATAGATTGTAAAAAAATCAGTGGATAGCCGCTGTTTTTTTTATGTTAAAATAGAGGAATAGGATCTTAACAGATAAGGAACAAAAGAAAATTTTATGCGTCTAATAATTTAGAAGAGAAAGAGAAGGGGAAGGGAGTGAGTTAGTTGCAACATCAAGAAGATGTTTTAATAGAAAAGGCTAGACGAGGAGATATCGAGAGCTTTGAGTTGTTAATTGAAGCTTATCAGAAAAAAGCCTTTAATATAGCTTATCGTATACTGGGGAACTTGGAAGATGCAAATGATGTGACCCAGGAAGCCTTAGTAAAAGTCTATCGATCGATTCACAATTTTAAAGGCAACAGTAGTTTTTCTACATGGCTTTATTCTATTGTAAATAATGTTTGTATAGATTTTATAAGAAAAATAAAAAAGCAAAGCTTCTTTATATTGATGGCCAACAAGAACAAGGAGCTTATACAAAAGAACTACCAGATGAAATGAATACTCCGGAGTGTTTATTTGAAAAAAATGAAGTAAAAAGAATGGTACATGACGCAATTAATCAATTGAACTATGAGCAAAGAACAATTATTGTTTTAAGAGATATTCAAGGTTTTAGTTATCAACAAATAGCTGAAATGCTTGAAATTTCTGTAGGTACGGTGAAGTCCCGCATCAATCGTGGGAGGAATCATCTAAAACTATTAATCAGTGAAGGAATGAAAGTGACTTCTTGAAAGGAGGGATAAAATGGATTGTAAAAATATAGATAATTATATCTCATCTTATATAGATGGCTATCTTACAAAGCAGGAAAAAGAAGATTTTGAAAAACATATAAATCAGTGTGAAGCCTGTAAAGCTCAATATGACAACTTAAACCTTATATTAGACTGTGTTCACGAAATAGAAGAAGTACCCTTACCTAAGAATTTTACGATGCAATTAGGAGAAAAGCTAAGGGAAGAAGCTGTTAAGGATGAAGAAAGTACAGATAGCAGTCTTGATCTAAAGAAAAAAGATATATCTAAAAAGCCCTTTAAAAAATGGAGAGTTATAGGGGGGATCGCTGCTGGCTTGTTGATTATGACAATGTCTGCTACAATGTTGAATAATTTTTCTACTAAATCTTCTAGAGATTTGATAAATGAAGAAGCTGACGCTGGTATGGTGATGACAGGATCTAGAGAGGAAAGTGCTCCACAAACCTTTGGAATGAATAGAAATACGATGGCTGTAGAAAAGGAAGAACAAATGTTAGACTTTCATCAGGAAACTTTAGATGGTACCATAACTACCGCTGAAGCCTTCCGAAAAGTTATCCAAAAAGGACGTATCACACTACAGGTAGAAAACTTCGAAGAAGTACATGAAAAAGTTTTGACATTGGTAGAGTCTACAAATGGTTATGTGCAGCACAATGACGTGTATTACCACTTTTTCCATCGGGAAAATCCAGAGGAATCTTTAAAAAGTGCTGCTATGGAGCTGAAAATACCTAATAAGCAGTTTAATAATGTATTTGCAGAGTTGAAAGCGCTAGGCAATGTGGTGGAGGAAAATACTTCTGCAAAAGATATTACAGAAAGCTATATGGATATTGAAAATCAGGTAAAAAACCTACAGGTTCAGGAAGAAAGATTAAGAACCATTTTACAGCAAGCAGAGAAGGTAGAGGATTTATTACAGATAGAAAATGAACTGAATAGAATAAGAACTGAGATTAATCATTTAACTGGTACCCTGAAAAACTATGATCATCTTGTGGATATGTCTACTATAAGCTTGAATATTACACAAGTTAGAGATACAAGTGTAGCAATACAATCTATTAATGAAGGATTATGGAGTAGAGGTAAGAATAGCTTTATTCACTCTATCAATCGTATGTTGATTTTGTTTGAAAGATTATTTGTTGTCTTTTTAGGCATGTTACCACCCCTCATGTTATTAGGGATCTTCGCACCATTAGGTTATTTTTCCTATAAAAAACTTTTAAAGAGAAAATGAGTTCCTTAAAGGAGCTCATTTTTTTATGGGGTATGCTAATACTATTGAAGAGATTCATTACAATTTTACTATGGTGGGAATACATGTTAAAATGTTTATAAAGATAGAAGGAAGGGAAGAAAAAGTATGGAAAAAAAACGTATTGTTATTATAGATGGGAATAGTTTGATCAATAGAGCATTTTATGCACTGCCACCCTTAACTACAAAGGAAGGGCAACATACTAACGCTATTTATGGTTTTATGACGATGTTATTTAAGGTTATAGAAGAGTATCATCCACAGTACATAGGCGTGGCTTTTGATAAAAAAGCACCAACTTTTCGCCATAAAGAATATGGAGACTACAAAGCAGGAAGAAAAAAGATGCCTCCAGAGTTGGCAGAGCAAATGGAGCCATTAAAAGAGGTGTTAGATGCTCTTAATATCTATAGAATAGAAATCGAAGGTTTTGAAGCAGATGACTTAATTGGTACTTTAGCTAAATACTGTGAAGGGCAGGATTTTGAAAGTCTTATTGTAACCGGAGACAGAGATGCACTGCAGCTTACCTCTTCTAGTACAAAGGTTCTTTTTACTAAAAAAGGTATTTCTAGCTTAGAAATTTATGATGATCAAAAAGTGGTGGAGGATTTTGAAGTAACACCTTTACAGTTTATAGACTTAAAAGGGCTGATGGGGGACAAGTCTGATAATATCCCGGGAGTACCAGGGGTAGGGGAAAAAACAGCGGTGAAATTAATCAAGGAATTTGGTTCTATAGAAAACCTAGTACAAAATACCGAAAAAATCTCTGCTGCGAAGCTGAGAGAAAAAATTGAGACCAATATACAACAGGCTATTTTAAGTAAGCGATTAGCCACTATTGTCACTGATGTTCCGGTGGAAATTCAAGTAGAAAATCTAAAGGTGGAAGAGTTTCAAAAGGAAAAGGTGTTGGAGGTTTTTAGTAAGTATGAATTTAATACTCTAATCAACAAATTGGTAGGGGCACAGAAAGAAGAAGATATTAAAGAGGATTACCAAGAAGAGAGTAGTGTAGATGTCATTGATATAAAAGGTTTTGAAGCACTAAGTCAGATGATACAACAAGTCCAAGCCAATAGACAAATACTATTAAAGTCAATAACAGAAGAAAAAAATATTGTTAATAATAATATTATTGCTATAGGAATAGGTATTGCTGATGGTAAGCACTACTACATAGATTTAAGAGATTTTGAAGATAAAGATAAAGTAATACAGCAGTTAAAAACCTTATTAGAAGAAGAATCTATTGAAAAAATAAGTCATGATGTAAAAAAAGAACTACTACACTTTTATCCCTATGAGATTCAAGTAAAGAACTTTGTTTTTGATACCATGATTGGAGAATATTTAGTAGATCCCTCTAAGTCGAGTTATAGTATAAAAGAACTGGCGGCACAATACTTCGGAGAAAATTTACTGGATGAAGAAGAATTAACAGGAAAAGGCAAAGCTAAAGTAGAGATAGCAGATATACCTAGAGAAAAGCTAAGAAAGTACTTATGTCAGCAGGTGAAGGTGAGCTATCGTCTAAAGAATCTGCTTGAAAAAAAGATAGAAGAACTACAGCTAACAGAACTGTATTATCAGGTGGAATTGCCGCTGACAGAAGTGTTGGCCTCTATGGAATTTAGAGGGATTAAAGTAGATAAGCATATGTTGGAGAATTTGAAAATAGAATTTAAAGATAAGGTCGATCAACTAACAGCAGAAATTTATGATTTGGCTGGTGATGTCTTTAATATTAATTCCCCTAAGCAATTAGGAGAAATTTTATTTGATAAGTTGCAGCTACCTCCTATCAAGAAAACAAAAACAGGTTATTCTACCAACGTAGAAGTATTAGAGAAGCTTTATGATAAACATATTATTATACCAAAAATCTTAGAATACAGACAGGTGACAAAGCTTAAAACCACTTATATTGATGGGCTGTTAAACATTATCAACCCTATTACAGGAAGAATCCACTCTAGTTTTCATCAGACGGTAACTACTACTGGCAGGATTTCCAGTACAGAACCTAATTTGCAAAATATACCTATAAAATTAGAGATGGGAAGGGTTCTTAGAAAAGTATTTCGAGCAGAAGAAGGATACAAACTTATCGATGCGGATTACTCACAGATAGAATTAAGGGTATTAGCACATATTTCTGAGGATAAAAATCTTTTAGAATCCTTTCTAAAGGATCAAGATGTACATACCAGAACAGCATCAGAGATTTTTAATGTGCCGCTTGAGGAGGTTACATCTTCAATGAGAAGTAGTGCAAAAGCTGTAAACTTTGGAATTGTTTATGGTATAAGTGACTTCGGATTGGCAGAAAACTTAAAAATTTCTAGATATGATGCAAAAAAATATATAGACAGCTACCTTGAGAAATATGCTTCTGTTCAAAAATATATGGAAGAAGCAGTGAAAACAGCAAAAGAAAAGGGTTATGTATTGACTTTGCTGAGTCGCAGAAGGTATTTGCCAGAGATTCATTCTAGAAACTTTAATATCCGATCTTTCGGAGAAAGAGTAGCTATGAACACACCTATTCAAGGAAGTGCTGCGGATATTATAAAAATAGCTATGGTAAAGGTATATAGAAGATTACAAGAAGGAAACTTTAAGTCAAAGTTAATTCTACAGGTGCATGATGAATTAATGGTTGAGGCTATAGATGAGGAATTAGAAAAAGTATCTAGCATAGTAAAAGAGTCTATGGAGGAAGCTATGAGCATGAAGGTACCGCTAAAAGTAGATTTAGCTTATGGTCAGACGTGGTATGATACAAAATAAGGGGTCGTTTCAAAGATGAAGATCATAGGATTGACTGGTGGCATTGCCAGTGGAAAAAGCACTGTATCTAAGATATTAGAAAATTTAGGGGCTGTAATTATAGATGCGGATATAATAGCAAGGAAAATTGTTGAAAAGGGTAAACCAGCCCTCAAAGATATCGTGGCATACTTTGGAGAAGAAGTACTATTAGAAAATGGGGAACTAAATAGAAAAAAGCTGGGAAGTATTGTTTTTAAGGAACCTTTAGCTTTAAAAAAACTAAATGAAATTACTCATAGTAGGATTAAAGAGGAAATACTGAAAGAAATAAATTGGTATAAACAATATCAGCCTAATCATGTTATAATAGTAGATGCTGCTTTATTGATAGAGACAAATTTAAAGGATATTGTAGAAGAAGTTTGGCTTGTAGTAGTATCAGAAGAACAGCAGAAACATAGGCTTATGGAACGGGATCAACTAACAGCCAAGGAAGCAGAGGATCGTATCACGGCTCAAATGGCTATAGGTGAAAAGTTGTCCTATGCCCATAAACTCATAAGTAACCAGGGGAGTTATGAGGAATTAGAAAAACAAGTGAAAAAAATATGGGAGATGATGGAAAAGACATAGTTTTGGAGGGATTATTTTTGCTAATTATTCTATCAAAAAAATTTATGCGTTTTATTGCAACTATCTTCTTTATCATTGTGATAGTAGTTGCCCTTCAAAATGGAAGATGGTTAATCAGGATTGTTTATCCAATGCATTATAGAGATCTTATTGAGAGTCACGCCCAAGAGTATAATGTTGATCCTTATCTTGTGGCGGCGATTATACGCAATGAAAGTAAATTTAATCCCAATGCCATATCTAGGAGAGAAGCTAGAGGATTGATGCAGATTGCTCCTATAACGGGGCAATGGGCTTCAGAAAGACTTGCTATTGAAAACTATCATGAGGAAATGCTCTATGATCCTGATTTAAATATTAAGATAGGTTGTTGGTATCTAGATATATTGCATAAGGAATTCGATGATAGTCTAGAACTGATTGTTGCTGCCTATAATGCGGGAAATGGAAATGTGACAAAGTGGCTACAAAATCCACAGTATAGTAAAGATGGTAAGACTTTGGATGAAATTCCCTTTGGTGAAACAAGAATCTATCTTAAAAAAGTCCTTAGAGATTACAAAATTTATCAATGGGTTTATAGAAAGTAAATGAATTTGATTATAAAGTTTCAACATAAAAATAAGGTGTAAAAGCCTTGTTTTTTTGATATAGTAGTAAATGTAGTTTGAAATAGTTTTATGAAGGGAGGGCATTTCATGGGTATAAAAAAATATTTAGCGATATTTTTAATAATCACAATGGCTTTCTTGATGATGGCCTGTGATACAGAAGAAGTAGAAGAGCAATTGGAAGATGAAGAAGAAATCATAGAAAACTATGAACCAGCTGATGGAGGGACTTTAAAAGTATCTGTTACTAGGTTTAATACTTTAAATCCAATTTATAATAGTAAGTATAGTTTATTTCAGCTACAACATTTAATCTACGAAGGTTTGCTGACCTTTGATCAAAACATGAATGTGAATCCTTTGCTAGCGGAAAGCTGGAGAATTGCTGAAGATGGTCAAAGCCTTGAAATGACTCTGCGGCAAAATGTTACTTGGCATGACGGTACCCCCTTTACAGCAGAAGATGTGATTTTTACTATTAATTTAATTAAAGGTAACATAAGAAATGCTACTGCCACCTCTACTTTTAGGCAAAGTCTACAACTAGTGTCTGATGTAAAAGAAGTAAGAGAAGGGATTATTCTTATCAACTTCTCTAGACCTATTAGCAATAATTTAGAGATGATGACTTTTCCTATTTTGCCCCAACATTTATTTGAAGGAAATAATATAAGTAAAATAAATGCTACGGATTTTCCTATAATTGGTACTGGTCCTTATCAACTAAAAGAGTATGAGACGATGAGAAGCATTAAATTAATGAGAAATAGTAACTACTGGGGACAAAAACCTTATATTGAGGAAGTGCAGGCGGTGATTGTTCCAGATTTGGAAGCACAACTAGCGGTTTTTGAAAATGGTGACATTGATCTAGTACAGCCAACATCCATTGATTGGGCAAAATATACAGAGAACAGAAGGATGAAAGTATATGAGTATGTTTCCCATGACTATGAATTTTTAGGTTTTAACTTCAGAAATCCTCTTTTGCAGGACAAAAATATAAGACAAGCCATCGCCTATGGTATTGATCGACACAAGCTAATCAATAATATTTATTTAGGACACGGCACTGTAGTAGATGTACCCGTATATCCTTTATCAGGCATCTATGATGAAGCCAGTCTGAGATATGGCTACAACTCAAATCAAGCACTAGAACTATTGAATAACAGTGGATATTCCTATCATGGGCAGGATAATATCCAATCTAATGAAAATGGTAACCCCTTAATCTTTACCTTGATCACCAATAAAGAAAATATTTTAAGAGAAAAAACTGCTTTTTTTATTGAAGATGAGTTAGAGAAGCTAGGTATAAAAATAAATGTTGAGATATTAGAATGGGAAGAGTACAATGAAAGGATCAATAGAGGCAACTTTGACCTAATGTTGGGGGGATGGGAGCTGTCTTATCTTCCAGATCTATCCTTTGCTTTTCATTCTTCAAGGGTAGGGGGAAGCAATTTCATTTCCTATAGAGATGAGGAAATGGATCAACTTATAGAAGCAAGTCTTAGAGCTACGGCCCCAGTAGAAAGACAGCAAGCCTATAGTGACTTGCAGCAACATATTGTAGAAGAACTACCTTATGCCAGTTTATTTTTTAGAAATGGTGCTATTGCAGTAAGAGATAGAATAAAAGGAGATTTTGCACCAAACAATTATAATCTATTTAATGGAATAGAAGGTTGGTTCATCAATACAAAATAGTAGTTTACTTCAGTAGAAAGTTACATTTATGTAGCTTCCTACTGAATATTTTCTTTTTATAAGTCAATACTGATTAGATAGTTGACACGTACTAAGAATCATATTATAATGGATAAGCGTGATAACTTAAAGAAATATGCGGATGTGGGGGGAACCAGTAGGCCCACTATCTTGTGATGATAACTGCTGGGGGATACCCTCATAAATGTATTAGAAAAATCAGCACAATCAATATAGGCGGTAGTGCTGGAATCGGCAGACAGGCACGTTTGAGGGGCGTGTGTCAACAGACGTATGGGTTCAAGTCCCATCTACCGCACCAAAAAACTAACTACCTGATAAGGTAGTTTTTGCTTTTTAATAAGTACTAATTATAGGAGTGTTTTTAGTATTTTAGGGAGGAATTATCTGTAATGTAAGATAATTTTTAGCAGACAGAATATCGTTCCTCATACACAGCATGTGGAATCGGTGGTAAAGTCATATCGGAAGTAAAGAAAGAGGGCAATAATATGGATGGAACTATACGAGAAAATATTAAGCAGGGTACAAAAGTAAGAGTTGTACAAAAACAGGATCAACGCTCTGGAAAACTAACAGAAGGTGTAGTTTTAAAAGTTCTTACAAACTCCCAGACGCATCCTCATGGTATTAAAGTGATGCTGGAGGGTGGGGTTGTTGGTAGGGTTAAGGAAATATTAAGTTGAAAATTTAGGTATAGTAAAGGGCATCTGCTTAGGTAGGTGTTTTTTGTTATGGTTAATTTGATTTTTAGGCAAGGGAAATCTGAACTATTTAAGTGGGGATGCACGTGATTTTTGTATGATACGGAGCCTAGTTTATAGGATATCAAGTCGACCTTGCGGATATACATGCTAATTTACGAATAAGACTTCTTTTAAAAAAGGAAGATTTATAGGGAATGCATATCTATCTCTCTGACAAAGAGATTATAGCACGATGTTTAGAAATTTTAACTGTAAGTGTCACTAATTCATCTAAGCGATAGATTTAAATTGTCAAAGAACATTCGGGTGTGTATTTCAATCCTATCCCATATATTTATCTATACATATTATTTGCGGTTGTTCCCGGAACCAAACAAATAAGAAAGCTTTTTGAGGGGACAAAAGGTTGTGTAGGAGTAGGGATTTCGCAAAATAGAGCAATTTTTTAAAAATTTGATGTAATGTTTTGCTTTTAATCAGTAGTACATGAGTGAGATAGAAAGGAAGGTGATGTAATATTGCTCGATAATGAAATCATTGACTTGTTCTATGAGCGCTCGGAGCAGGCAATCATGGAATTATCAAAAAAATATGGCTCAGTATGTAGAAAAGTCGCCAGAAATATTTTGAACAACGATCTTGACGCAGAAGAATGTGTCAACGACTCCTTTTTAGGAGCATGGAATAGTATACCGCCTCAAAACCCAAATCCTTTGCTGACATATATTTGCCGTATTGTCCGAAACCTCTCGGTCAAAAAATATCATAAGAACACTGCTCTTAAGCGAAATAGTTTTTATGATGCTACATTGGATGAGTTGGAGGATTGTCTTGCGTCGCCGGTCAATGTAGAAACGGAATTAACCGCAAAGGAATTAACGCTGCTATTAGATAGTTTTCTTGATACCTTAGATAAAGAAAATCGCATGATGTTTGTGCGCCGCTATTGGTATTCAGATTCCATAGCTGATATTGCAGTAAGGTTTCAGTACAGTAGTAACAATGTTACTGTCCGTCTTTTCCGTACTCGGAACAAATTACAAATTTATTTACGAAAGGCAGGTTTTGAAATATGAAGCGTGAAGATATTTCACATGCTGTCGGGAATATCAGCACTCGGCATATACAAGAAGCTGCGAGCTATTCGCCGCAAAATATTTCTTTTGCACCCAAACGGTTTTCCGCAAATAAAATAGTTGTGTTGGTTGCTTCTGTTGCTCTATTTTTTACTCTTGCTGTACCTGCACTGGCGGCAGCAGATGTGCAAGCAGCTTATGAAATCCTGTATGCGGTATCTCCGAAAATTGCTCAGGAACTCAAACCGGTAAGGCTGTCCAGCGAAGATGGCGATATAAAGATGGAAGTCATTTCTGCCTATATCAAGGGTGATAAAGCCTATATATACATTTCTATGCAAGACATGACCGGCGAACGAATTGACGAAACAACCGACCTATATGACAGCTATAGTATCAATCGTCCTTTTTCCAGTAGCGCAACCTGTGAGAGGATAAGCTATGATGAAGAAACCAATACAGTAACTTTTTTGATTAGCATCACACAATGGGGGCAAAAAGAAATTGGCGGAAAAAAAATCACATTTACAGTTGATAAATTTCTTAGCAACAAGCAGGAATTCCATGATAAAATTTCACAGATTGATTTAAATACAGTAAACCTCTCTCCGCAGACGCAGAGCGATGTGAATGTGAGAGGTTGGAGTTTTAGTGGCAATATCAGCGAAAAGCCGGAATACATTGACTATTTAACGGCAACTTCCGAAGGATCTTTTTCTCCAGTGGACGGTGTCACTGTTACAGGTATTGGCTTTATTGCTGAAAAGCTCCACGTTCAGGCATATTATGAGAACATCCTTGAAACTGACAATCATGGTTATGTCTATTTAGTGAACGCTGACGGTGACGAAATTAGAAGTGAAGCCTCTGTTGCCTTTTGGGATTCAGAAAGGAGCGGAAGTTATCAAGAATATATTTTTGATGTTTCACCTAATGAAATCAATAATTACGAACTCTACGGTCATTTCTGGACTTGCAACTCTTTAACAAAGGGAGATTGGCAAGTAACATTCCCTATTGAATACGAAGATATGACGGTAACACAGTAAAGTTTTGGTATGAAGATCAAGCATATTCCTAAAAAACACTTCAAGAATGTAATGGCACACTTAAAAGTAAGGAAACGGTAGAATAGGTTACTATCGCTTTGGTTTTAAAAATTCCCTGAAAGGCAAACTTCTTCTTGTCCTAATTTTCCTTGTAAGGCTTTATATTACCTAGAGTGGTAGTATTATTAATCCTACTGAAAATGTAAAGCCAACGCAGGCGAAGCAATAAATGGATGAAATGGATATATATTTCAACTTTACTTTTAGGCAGTGTAGAGGTAATGTACTACCTAACCAAGTATGGAAAGGTGGAGATTTCGATGACAAAGCTAAAACTGAATATCATGATGGAAGGAATCATTGCTACAGAAGTTGAGAAGATATATGTGCTGGGATGGGAAGATGCTCAAGAGGATATTCAAAGGATTATTGATATGGTAAATGATCTAGAAATGTTTTGGGATGAGGATGGAAAACTTACTGGTGTAGACTGGGGCATGACGATAGCGGAAACAGTAGAAAAAGCTAGGGGCTGAGAAATCGGCTCTTTTCCTTTTGATATACTATCTATGATATAATTATCTAAAAAACATAAGAGGTGTTTCTATGGAAAATAATCATTGTCCAAAATGTGGATGCAAAGAAATTGGGAAAGGAAAATTGTCTGGCCATGCGGTAATGAGACCTATTGATAAGTTCTTTTCTTTGGGATCGGATATTATAGCAGATATTTGTACAGAATGCGGGTACATATTAGAAATGAAAGTAGATCAACCAGAAAAGTTTAAAGGTACAAACTGATTACAATAGGGATAAGGAGATTAAAACATGCTTGTAAGTCGAATCAAATTTATCATTAGTACGTTTATAATAATGCTTACTTTAGCTGTATTGATAAAGAATGTTGTTGTAGCAGGAGTAATTACCTTTATTGTTGTAATTATTGGTTATATTGTTATATCATATGTACGTAGCATAAAAAGAGTTAATTTGATTGAGGAACAATGTGATCCACAGGCTTTTCTAGAAGCTACAGAAAGGCAAAGAAATATAACTGGTACAGATCGAAAAATAAATGCATATTTAAATATTGATAAAGCAGCAGGACTTATTTTAATGGGAGAATTTCAAAGAGCAAAAGAAGTTCTATTTTCAATTGATAAATCTTATTTATCTGCTAAAAATGGTACTTTACTAGCGTATACAATTAATTTGATTTCTTGTCTATATGAATTGGGAGAAATTTCTGAGGCGGAGGAATTATTTGAAACACAGGTTCCAATATTGCCACCAGTTAATAAAAAGATGATTCAAGCTATGAAATTACTTGTTGCAGAAAGATTCTTCTTTTTAAATAGACTTGAAGAAAGTAAGGAGAGTTTTCATCAATTGCTTAAGATGAAAATAAGTAAACGAATACAGTTAGGAATATTATATAGACTAGCACAAGTAAATGAAAAAATTGTAGATACAATATCTGCACAGAAGCAATATAAAGAAGTAGCGGATCATGGTAATAAGTTATGGATAGCAGTACAGGCTAAAAAACAACTAGAGCAGATGTAGAAAGCTTGGATTAAACCACTGAGAAATCCGTTGTAAAAAATTTAGTTAGTATTGATAAAATGAATGAGTTGAATTACTGATATGATACCTCCAAAGTAGACAGTCTAATTAATCAAAATTAGACCAATGTTAATAATACACTTTATCACCTACTGCATCTATGGGCTAGACACCGTCACCCCAATAAAAACAAATGGTGGCGATTAAACAGATACTGGGATTCCAAAGATGGGAAACCTTGGGTATTCATGACTGATGATAATACTCTCATCAACCTTAGGAGAATAAAAATCGTCAGACACCCGAAATTACAAATTTGAAAAACTCCTTTTTCTTTAGTCGAGTATACCAATAGCGTTTTCAAAAGCAAGATCGATGAAGTCCAGATGCAACAAAGCATGTCATAGGTTGGAAAATGTATTGACAACGGCCTGATGGAAGGATTCTTTGGCATCTTGAAAACAGAGATGTTCTATGGAAAATCATTTAACTCTATGGGGTTGCCATTACTACTATTAAGGAGCCTCATCCAGTGAATGTGCAGACCATTGCTTCAGAAATTGCTCTACCTTCATTTGAGAAAATAGATAGTATTTTTATTGCAAAAGTTAATGAAGAATTGTAGGAGTATAAATGGGGGATGGCTCTTAGCAGCTATCCCTTTTTACTTTGTTATGTAGACTCTATTGTTTTTAAATAGTTAATATTTTAAAGGATTTTTAAGTTTTTATATAGAAAGCTATAGTATTGTATATAATGTATTGTGATATATCCTATAAAATGAATTATACAAGGAGAAGAATATAGAAAAAATGAAATCTAATAAAAAGTTAGCTGCTATCAATAGCATTTTTGATGTTGTATTTATTATAACGGCATTGCTTATTGGCTTAAATGTATTTGAAATGAATAATTTCTCAGCGATTTTATTTGTGATTTGGAGTGGACTAAAGATAGTGAGTTTAGTAAGTAAGAAAGTATGCAAACAAAGACAATAAAGCGAGATTAGCTTTATTTAAGGCTAAAGTTGAATGTCGCATCATCTTTTAAAGGTGTAACAGATGAATTTTGCACATTTAAGCTTATTGATTTATCGACTACTTGTAGGGGGAATAACTTATGGAGTATATTCAAGCGGGTTTAGCACTATCAATGGTATTTTTTATAGTTATAGTAATCACAAGAATTTGGATGAAATTCGCAAATCATATTGGGAATACCTTTAGGATAGGAAATTTTTTAATTAAGTTATGGGAAAAAATAAGAAAATTAAGTAATATGTAGTTAAACATTTACTTTATATTATATTTTTAAGACTTAGTAGATTTATAATACGAAACAGTGAATACCTTATTCAAGACAGGAGGTGCTGGTATGAAAAAGAAAATAATAGCGGTTTTCATGATATTTTCGATTATGCTATTGATAGCATGCAATCAAACTCATGATACAAAGGATATTGCTTTAAGCAGTACAACTCAATCAGACCCAGTAGAAAACAGTAAGGTAGAGCAATCAAGAGAGGATTTACTGAACCAACTTGTAAACCAAGACTTCTCTATTCAAGGAGAAAATCTACGCGAGATAGATGACAAAATGATTGTAGATTTTGGGAAAGCATTTGTAAATTTATATAATGGTGCGGTTGCAGAAGGAAAAAAAATATCCTTTGAAAAATATATTTCAAACAAAAATCTGCTTAGGTTTACAGATAAAATGTTGGAACTAACACAAAAACAGGAGTTGCAAGGTCGTAATTTTGTAAATTACGGGTTGAAAAATGAGTTTAAACAAGCTAAATTGCAACATATCGGAGATAATATTTGCTATCTTGAGTTGCCATTCGAATTTGAAGGCTCAGAGATGATATGTAAAATGCTGATAACCACAGAAAATAACCATTTAAAGCTTATTGACCTATACTATGGAATTAAGGATGGAGTGGATACATATGCCACAGGGCATCCTGCGGGCAGAGAGATAAACAATCCTAATTTATGGGAAAACGAAGAATGGGTAAATGGTGTTTTTGATAAATTGGAAGAGTTCGAGGAAAAGATGGGCTCCTAATTTCACAAAAGACTATGAGTATTACCTAAATTGTTTCGTATGGCACACTTTCTTTTTTAGTTGTCACATATGAATTATGTGCAACAGAAGTAGAAAAAGATGTGAGGGAGTGATGTTAGTTGAATCCTGGTATATACGCATCGGTGTTTATAACATTTTTTGTTATTTTTACGCAACAACATGAAATGCGAAAAGCAGTAATGATAAAAAGAAAGAAAAAAAGGGGGTTGAAAAATATAATGAACGAAGTAATCAAAAAGTATATTGGGAAAAGTTGCAAAATAAGCACAGGGTCATTTGGAACAACTATAGTAGGGAAAATAATTGATGTAAATGAAAACTGGATTGAAGTTGAAACTAAAAAAGGCAATGAACTTGTAAATGCAGAATTTATACAGAATATCAAAATAAATTCATAATAGCATAAAGATGCACTCTCTTTTAAATGTGTAGTAACAAATAATTGGATTTGACAATGGAAGAATTGCTTAGAGTGGCTAGTAGTTTTATATAATGCGTAAAGCAGGAGTACAAAGGGTGGGATCAATGAGGAAAGTAGATAATGTAAGTTGTCCTAAATGTGGACAAAAAATGAAAAATGGATACATATATTCTCCACATCAAATAATGTGGGCTGATAATAATAATACTAAAATTACCGCTATAGGAGATGAAACATTAGTAGGTTTGTCAGGATTTAAGATGAAAAAGTAGTAGCTTATAGATGCGAAGCGTGTAAGATTGTTACATTTGAATACGATTCATAAATTTGAAATGAGAGATATCATCTTCTTTAAATGCCATAAATTTACTGAAATAGTCAAATACAGGTTAAAGGAATGGACATACTTGCTTAAAATGTCAGCAGTATATCCATTCCTTATTTTTTTGTAAAAGTTAACACGGATCTTTACTAAAATTTAAATATGAAAGAAAAGATGAGGTTGATGACTGAAGAAAATAAATCCAAAGCTAAAAACATGACACTAATCAAACTTTTAGAGAACATAAAGTTTGGAACAGAAATAAAAGAAATAGGAGACACCATGGAGGTTTCCCCAATCCACGCCTCTATCTATAAGAATAGATGAGACTTCTAAAGATACTCTTCTTTAACACTTCCTATCTAAAGCTCAAATTATCATCAAGGGTTACTGTAATATTTCCAATATCCCAGAAAAGTATAACCATGTAATCGTAGATTATGCAATATACCTATATAAAAATAAAGACAATTCTAGGGAGGATTAGAAGGATAAATTATCCTATTAAAATAGTAGTAGATGAAGAAGTATGTGAGTTTAATACAATTATTGAAGGAGTCAGCTTTGGAATAGACGAAGGAAAATTTATGAATTTACAGGATGGAAAAATCCAAGTAACCCTTCCTGCGGATATTGTTTCAAATAAGATAAGTGTGGATATGCGTTTTATTAAAATGGGTACAGCATGGAAGGTAGTAGGGGTAGATAAAACCAAACTAGGACTTATTACACTGTACTGCGAAAAGAACTCATTCGGAGTAAATGATGATAAGGAAAATGAAATTGCTGATAAAGACAAAATTGTTAATCCAGTAGAAATCGATGGAAATTATAACATCACAATCAATGGAAGTGATATGATTTATTACGGTAGAGAAAGGGAGTTTACTGCAACTGTAACCATTGTTGATACTGGAGAAGTAGTTGAGGATAAAGAGGTTACATGGAGTTTAGGTGCACCAAGTAACAATGCAGCCATTATTAGCCAAGGGGATGGTAAATGTGTGGTGCTAGGTGGAAACACATATGGCAAAGTCAATTTAAAATGTGAATTGGTGGATGATGGTGAAGTTTATAGTATAAAGGAAATAACCATTAGAAGTATATTATAGGTCAAAGGCTCACATTTTTGTGGGTCTTTAATTTTTATCAAAGACTAGGGGGTAGTTATATAGAATGGAATGGGGAAACAAAAGCGTAGTTTATCTATTAAGTGTACATATTTTGAGACAGTTAAGGGATAGAAATCTTATTACAGAAGAAGAGTTTAGAGAGATTAATACAGAGAATAAAAAGTCCTTTCAAATAGCTAAAAATCAAGGAATTCACTTGATTAGTTGATGAATGAATTATATCATTGACACACCCAAAAGAATATATTTGAAGGGATGGATTTTATGGCAAAAGCAGTGATATTAAAACCTACAGAGTATAAGCAGTTCAATGGAAGGTCAAAGAATGAAATAAAAAGAGTAGCAGCCTACTGTCGGGTAAGCACCAATCACGAAGAACAACTTAATAGTTATCAAGCACAAGTATCTCATTATACAGCTCTCATTCAGAATAACCCTGAGTGGGAGCTTATTGAAGTTTTTGCCGATGAGGGGATATCAGGAACCAATTCAAAAAATAGACCTGAGTTTCAAAGAATGATAACGGAGGCTAAAGCAGGAAAGATTGATTTAATTCTTACAAAAACTATTTCAAGATTTGCTAGGAATACAGAGGATGTTTTAAAATATGCAAGGATGTTAAAGGGAATAGGTGTGGCAATAGAGTTTGAGAGAGAAAGAATAAATACCCTAGAAGTTTCAGGGGAGGTCATGATGACCATCTTTAGTTCTTTGGCACAGGAAGAATCAAGAAGCATTTCAGAAAACTCTAGATGGGGTATTGTAAAAGGATTTTAAAGATGGTAAGGTATTTTGCAACACTACTAGGTTCCTTGGATATGATAAAGATGAGAATGGTAATCTAGTGATTAATAAAGAGGAAGCAGAAATAGTAAAAAGAATCTATCAGGAATATTTAGAGGGAAAAAGCTATCAGGCTATCGCAAATGGCTTAGAAAAAGATAAAATACCTACAGTGACAGGTAATAAAAAATGGTGGAATAGTACAGTAACCATAATTCTAACCAATGAAAAATACTACGGAGCATTACTTCAACAAAAGACAGTGACAGTAGATTTTCTAACCCATAAGAGAGTGAAGAATCAAGGCTTTGCAGACCAGTATTTTATAGAGGATAACCATGAAGCCATTATTCCCAAGGAAATGTGGGACAAGGTTCAAGAGGAAAAAGAAAGAAGAGCCTTGCTTAAGAACAATGTAAAAGGAGATAGAGGAAAATACTCCAGCAAGTATCCCTTTAGTGGCAAAGTTATTTGTGGAGATTGTGGGAATACCTTTAGAAGAAGGACTTGGAACAGTAATAATCAAAGCAAGAAAATTGTATGGCAGTGTAAGACTTATATTCACCAGGGAAAAGATGCCTGTTATATGAAGGCAGTAGATGAAGATGTGCTAAAGGATGCTTTTATAAAGGTTCTTAACGATATGCAGGAAAATAAAGAAGGTTTTACAAAGACGCTATTGGAGAATATAGAGAAGGTGCTTAAGAAGAGAGCCAAAGGTGATGAGATAGAAAAAATAGACAAAAATATAGAAAATATAAAGAATGAATTAAAGGCACTGGTAAAACTACAAACCAGTGGGCAAATGGATGGAGAAGTTTATAATGAGGAATATATCAGGATATCTCAAGAATTAGAAGGCTTAAGAAAAGAGAAGGCTAAATTTGAAAGGGCAAATGAGGCTGAGGAGGAATTTAAGGATAGGGTCAAAGAGATTATTGAAATATTGGATAGTATGGACGGATTATTAGAAGAATTTAATGATGAAATATTTAATGCTTTGGTTGAGAAGATAGAAATTCTTGAACCAAGGCATTTTGTTTTTGTTTTGAAGAGTGGGGTTAGGGTAGAAATTAATAAAAGATTGTTAATGATGGAAGGAGTTAAGGAAAAAATGTAAAAATGGAAGAAGTATCTAAGTAAGATGTGAGCATATTTATAAGTTTATGTAGATTTTTTCTTTAAATAGATGTAATTTATTAACAAACTGTGTATATATTGAAATTACTTTCAATACACAAAGGTTGTCTTAAGAAGTTTAAGCATCATAAGTTAACTTGTTGTGCTAATCAACCTCTAATTATTAAGATTGCTTGTTTAAGCGTATTCTGTATTTAGCAGTAAAAAATTAGTGCAGCATTTTGATTACAATTTATATTTAACTAGGACAAAAAGCTAAATTAAAAAGTTTAGGGGAATATGGAATATAAATAAAATGAAAGGGGTTAAGCATGAATAACAGCAAAGGATTAAAAACAATAGAAGGTGTTTATGTTCCAACGGTATTAACAATTTTAGGGGTTATAATGTATCTTAGACTTGGCTGGATAGTGGGAAATGCAGGGATAATAGGAGCTCTAGCAATTATAGGAATAGCTCATCTTATCACTATTTCCACAACGCTTTCCATGGCATCGATGCTTAGTAATATTAAAGTGGGAGCAGGAGGCGCTTATTCTATTGTTTCTCAATCATTAGGATTTGAAATGGGTGGTGCTATAGGTATTCCTTTATATATTTCTCAGGCTATATCTGTTGCTTTTTATATCACTGGCTTCACAGAACTTTGGGCAACTTTTTTTCCTAATCATCCAATAAAGATAGTTGCTTTAATAACCTGGGTGATATTATCAGGGCTGTCTATTTACAGTACAAAACTTGCTTTCAAAGTTCAATACTTTATTTTTGTAGCTGTGGTTTTATCAATTATTTCTTTTATTACAGGAGGTTCTGTCGGTGAATCAAATATGCAATTGTTAGGAAATTTTCAAAACGCTGGTTTTTGGCAAACATTTGCCATTTTCTTTCCTGCTGTTACAGGAATTCTTACTGGTGCCACAATGTCAGGTGAATTGAAAAATCCAAGAAAGAGTATTATTATAGGAACATTAGCAGCAGTCCTTACTGGATTCATTACATATAGTGGTATTGCTGTTTTATTTTCGTATAAAGCACCTACACAGAGTTTGTTGGAAAATAACTTGATTATATTAGATATTAGCTTTTCAAAGGTAGCGGTTGTTGCAGGTCTTATGGGGGCAGTGTTGTCTTCTGCTCTTTCTACTCTTATAAGTGCACCAAGAACTTTAGGGGCATTGGCTGAGAATAGATCTGTTCCTGCGTATGGCTTTTTATCTATAAAAGGAAAAAATGGAGAACCTAAAAATGCTATAATTATTTCTTCAATATTTTCTGCCATTGTTCTTTTGTTGGGAAACTTAGATGGACTAGCAAGTCTGTTGACATTATTCTTTCTAACGACCTACGGAATGATTAATTTGGTGGTGTTTTTAGAGCAAGTCATTGGAATTGCAAGCTTTAGACCCAGCTTATCTATTTCCATTATGATACCTATTGTTGGTTTGATAGGTTGTTTGCTTAGTATGATTTTAATCAATAAATTTTTTACAATCATCACATTTGCAATTATTGCAATTATTTACTATACCCTACAAAAAAACAAAATTATCTCTCCATGGGGAGATGTAAGAGGAGGTATTTTTCATTCTATTGCAGAATGGGCAGCCCAAAAAGCTATGGCTATGCCCTATCACCCCAAGCTATGGAAACCTTCTATTGTAGTGCCTGTAGAAACACCAGAGGATTTCAAAAGAATTACTCATTTTATAAGGAGTTTTATTTATCCTTCTGGCAGAGTTTATTATTTAACTATTGATAAAAATGGTGATAAAATTGAAGATACAAAACAAGCAATAAAAACTGTCTTAGAGCCATTAAAAGAAGAAAACTTATTTGCTCATGAAGTATTTATAGAAGGGGGAACCTTTGACTCAGATATTTCAGTTGTATTACAGAGTTTATCTAGCACATTTCTGCCTCCTAATAGCATCTTTTTTACTATAAGTGATGACCCAGATAAACAAAAAAAGTTAAATAATACATTTGATACGATTAGACATTTAAAAATAGGTTTAATGTGTTTACATATACATTCTAAGTATGGCTATGGACAAAGTAAAAAAATCAATTTGTGGCTTAGAGATAAAAGTCCCAATAATAACTTAGCTGTTCTGAGTGCTCTTCAAATTAGCAAAAATTGGTCAGCTAAAGTAACTCTATGTAGAATTGTTAGTAGTACAGCTAATATTAGACAGGTTGAAGAAGAATTAAAGGAATTTATAAAGGATGCGCGGCTTCCTACCAATACTAGAATTATGGTTAAATGTGGAAATTTCGAAGATGTTATTACTAATGAATCTACTGATTTAAATATTTTGGGTATGCCTACCTATAATGATGAAATAAATTTTGAGTATATAGTGAAAATTATGAACCTAGTTCCAAGCAGTATACTATTTGTTGCTGATTCTGGACTAGAAAATGCATTAGTTTAAGTTTTAGAATACCAAAATGCTTAGACTAACCTATTGCCTTATATCCCTTTTACCGTCTCCACACATGTGGAATCGCTGGTAAAACTATATCGCAAATAAAGAAAGAGGATAACAATATGGATGGAACTATACGAAAAAATATTAAGCAAGGTATAAGAGTAAGAGTTGTACAAAAACAGGATCAGCGCTCTGGAAAACTAACAGAAGGTGTGGTTATAAAGATCCTTACAAACTCCCATACGCATCCTCATGGCATTAAAGTGATGCTGGAGGGTGGAGTTGTTGGTAGGGTTAAGGAAGTAGTAAATTAAAAATTTAGGTATAGTGAAGAGCATCTGCTTAAGTAGGTGCTTTTTATTATGGTTGAATATCGAAGTATGGGGGACGAAAGTTTGAGGAATTTCAGGCCAAGGGAGGAAAAATAAAGATTTATGTCAAAAAATAATTTATTAATTCCTATTGGATAAATTTTACATAGCAAAATTTATTCAAAATAGATCGCCGGTAACAAGGGGATGGTAAATGTGTGGTGCTAGGTGGAAACACATATGGCAAAGTCAATTTAAAATGTGAATTGCTGGATGATGGTGAAGTGTTCTCTCTTACTGTGTTTTTTAGATAAAAACTTCTAAAAGATATAAGAAAGACAGTCACCTTTAATTATTTTTTGACGGCAAGTTGATGATAGATCTAAGAAGGTAAAGATATCCTAATCTACTCAGAGGTTACGTATGTGCAAAATATAGAAAATATAAAAACAAATCAATTATTTAAGAAAAATTATTAATTATTCATCTTGACAGTGCAAAAAAAACATGATAATATTTAGACAATAATTCATATAAAAAAACTACGTTCTTATATAAGAACCAAAGGTGGTGTAAAGTTAGTACATACTAAAAACAAAAAAGCAAAGACTAAGAAATTTTTCACAGAAAGATAATACTATTTTTAAGCTGGAGAAATTTGTAATGAAGTATTATGTCGGTAATTATTAACAAAATTGCAAGGAAGTATCAGAAGGATATGATAAAGAAATAATTATTTCAGATGAAGGGTCAAGTACTTATATTAATAGCTAAAAAAGTATGATAATATTAGAATGGTAATTTGCAAAAATAAATCAAGTTCTCATATAAGAAAAATTATTTATTTATCATCATTTAATATGAAATAAAATCTATATAAAGCCCAAGGAGGAAAACGCTATGATTATGAAATTTCTTAAGAAAGTCCCTGCAGGTATGATGATTGTACCTATGCTTATTGCATCACTTATCAATACCTTTGTTCCACAAATAGTGCAAATCGGATCCTTTACAACTGCAGTTTTTACCAGTGCAGGTGCAGCTACTGCCATTGGGATACAGTTATTTTGTTTAGGAACAACATTACAGTTTAAGGAAATGCCTAAAGTTTTTAAACGTGGTGGAATATTACTTTTATCAAAGTTTATCATTGGTGCAACTATTGGTATTGCAATTGGAAAAATATTTGGTATGGCAGGGATTTTAGGACTAACTACATTATCTATAATCAGTGCAGTAACAAACAGTAATGGTAGTGTGTACCTTTCTTTAATGAATACCTACGGAGATGAAACAGATTGTGCAGCTATGGCTCTTCTAGCTCTTAATGATGGACCTTTCTTCACCTTAGTAGCTCTTGGTGCTTCGGGTCTTGCAAATATTCCGCTGATTTCTCTTTTAGCAGCTGTTGTACCTATTATTGTAGGTATGATCTTAGGTAATATTGATAAAGATTTAAAAGATTTCTTAGCTCCAGCTGGTACTATCCTTATACCTTTCGTAGGATTTGCTTTGGGGGCTGGTATCAATATCACCAATATTGTTAAAGGTGGACCACAAGGAATTCTTCTTGGTGTAATATGTACTTTTGTAGGAGGAATCTTCATTTTAGCTTGTGATCGATTTATCGGAGGTCGACCAGGTTATGCAGCATGGGCGGTATCAACAACAGCCGGGAATGCAGTTGCGGTTCCAGCAGCAGTAGCTTTAATCGACCCAGCATGGCAGCCATATGTAGCTACAGCTACAACACAGGTTGCAGCTGCGACAGTAATGACAGCGATTTTAGTACCATTCATCACTGACTGGTGGGCAAGAAAATATGGTTGTCCTAAAATCCCATTAGGGGATCAGAAATCTGCAACTTAAAGAGATATAATAAATATGCAACAGAGAAAAATGTTTTTTACATCTAATATAGGTTACTAATATTTAAGAGGAGTGAAAATCATGGGTAATGCTTTAATTATTAATGAAAAAGATAACGTAGCAGTTTCAATTGAACCAATTACAAAAGGTACAGAGGTTAGCTGTAAGATGAACGATGGTTCTATCATAACGGTTACAGCTTTAGAAGATATTATTATTTATCATAAGTTGGCTACAAAGGATATTGCAAAGGATGAACCAATTAGAAAGTACGGTCAATACATTGGTGTTGCAGCTTGTGACATTAAAACTGGTCAGCATGTGCATGAGCACAATGTAGTAAGCAAGAAAAAAAGTGCGTAGCAATAAATTACAATAATTTGGGAGGGACCTTTAAATGAATTTTTATGGATATAAAAGACCAGATGGTAGAGTAGGTGTAAGAAATCATATATTAATTTTACCTGCAAGTATTTGTGCGTCGGATACAACAAGAATTGTTGCATCTCAAGTAGAAGATGCTGTTACATTTAACAATCAAAATGGATGTGCTCAGGTTGAAGGAGATCAACAGCTTACAATGGACGTTATGGCAGGCTTTGCTGCTAATCCTAATGTTTATGGTACAGTTATTGTTTCTCTTGGTTGTGAAAACTGTCAGATGGACTTAGTTGTTGATGCAATTAAAGAAAGAACCAATAAACCGATGGCAACCTTCATTATTCAAGAAAACGGTGGTACATTAACAACCATAGAAAGAGCAGTTCGTGCTGCTAGAAAAATGGCTCAAGAGGCAAGTGTGCTTAGAAGAGAAGAATTCCCTATTTCAGAATTAATCATTGGTACAGAATGTGGTGGATCTGACCCAACAAGCGGTTTAGCTTCAAACCCATTAATTGGAGAGTTAAGTGATAGATTAGTAGCTCATGGAGCAACTTCTATCTTATCAGAAACAACAGAACTTATAGGGGCAGAACACCTTCTTGCTGAACGTGCTAAAACGCCAGAAATTAGAGATAGAATTTATGAAATTGTTGACAGATATGAAAAAGCATTACAGTCAGTAGGGGAAGAAGTTAGAGAAGGTAATCCATCTCCTGGTAACAAGGCGGGTGGTATTACAACACTTGAAGAAAAGTCTCTTGGATGTATTCATAAGGGTGGACATACAGAGATTACAGCTGTATATGATTATGCTAAGCAGGTCAGTGAAAAGGGACTTGTAATTATGGATACACCGGGTAATGACCCATCATCTGTAGCAGCTATGGTTGCTGGCGGTGCTCAAATCATTGTTTTTTCAACTGGAAGAGGAACACCTACAGGCAATCCAATTTCTCCAGTTATAAAAATAACAGGAAACAAGATCACCTTTAATAACATGATGGATAATATCGATGTAGATGCCAGTCCAGTAATCTACGGACCACAGACAATGGACGAACTAGCGGATGCTTTCTTAGAAGAGGTTATTGAAGTAGCAAATGGTAAGAAAACAAAAGCTGAATCATTAGGCTATACCGAAATAGCTATTGCAAGACTATGTAACTACGTATAAAAAACTTAAGTACAGGCAGACCTGAAGTTTGTGGTCTGCTTGTATCAATTCTTTGATATTTGAAACATTAGAAAGTATTTTTGCTGTTTGTAGAAAGCTTCTTATTTATAAAAATAGTAAAAGTTAACAATATAGCAGAATAGATATTCGTAATTGGAGGAGTGGGTTTAATGAAAAAAGCAAATTTTTTAACGCCTGTTGTAACAGCTTTTGATATGGAAGGAAATTTAGATATACAGGCAAACAAAAACATTTTTGATCACCTTATCAATGGTGGCGTAGATGGACTAGTTATTATGGGTAGTACAGGTGAGTTTTTTACTATGACAACAGCACAAAAAAAAGAGCTAATTGATCTAGCTGTAGGTTATGTAGACAAAAGAACAAAAGTATATATTGGAACAAGCTGTATGTCCGTTGAAGATACAGTTGAACTTTCAAACTATGCAATTGAAGCAGGTGCGGATGCTGTAATGATTATTAGTCCTTACTACTTTACACTTTCAGATGCAAGTATTGAATTTTTCTACGATGAAATTGCAAAACAAGTAAAAGGTGATATTTACCTTTACAATTTTCCAGCAAGAACAGCTCATGACTTGAGCCCAGAAGTTACTCTTAGACTTTTAAGAAAACATAAAAATATCGTAGGTTTTAAAGATACAGTTACAGAAATGGGACATACTAGAAATCTAATTACAACTGTGCAGGATGAATTTCCAGATTTCGTTGTCCTATCGGGATTTGACGAAAACTTTGCACATAATATCCTTTCTGGTGGTAGTGGATGTATCGGGGGGCTTTCCAATCTTTACCCAGAGGTTTTTGCAGAATGGGTGAAGGCAATGGATGCAAGAGATATAGAGAAGGTATCTGCAATCCAGAAAATTGTTGACAAAATGATGGATTTATATAGTGTTGGAACACCATTTATTCCTATTATCAAAAAGGCAATGATGATTAGAGGGGTTGAAATGCAAGATTATTGTACAAAGCCCTTCATTACTGCAAATGAGGAACAAACAAAGGCTATTAAAGCGATCATGAAGGAAATAGAAGAGAAAATGTTGGTTGCAGCAAACTAAAATATGTTCCTTAGTTTAAAGCCTCTAGTGAATAAAAGCAGTGTTGTTAAGTATAAAGTTGCTAAAAATCAAAAACCTTATCATATTCTTCATATGATAAGGTTTTTGGTTTTTATTTAAACTCTTTAATATTTAGCTCATAGGCGTTAACTTAATACAATTATTAGCAAAATTCTCTTGAACTGTCATCCTAAGCGTAACGAAGAATCTTGGAGTAACCAAGAATTTTACTAACGCTAAGATCCTTCGACTCCGCTTTGCTCCACTCAAGATGACAAATTATGGCTTAAGTTAACGCTAATGAAATTTAGCTAAAGTTAGCAATGTTAATATCAAAATCTTTAATCAGCTTTTCGATTCTATTCTTAGAATTGAGAAGAAGATGAGAAATGAGTTGATTTTTTTCTGAAGTAATCCTAAAGGTAGGTATACTAATACTTAGAGCTGCCACAACTTTTCCGTCTTTCCTAATGGGTACGGCTATACAGCTTATATGATTGGTACATTCTTCATACTCATAGGAAATATCTTCTACCCTCACTTTTTTTAGTTGCTCATATAGAGCACTAAAGTCTGTAATGCTATTTTCAGTTAAGGGTTTTAAGCCATTAGAATAAATTTTCTTAAGTTCGTCGATTTCACAATCACAAAGTAAAGATTTACCAAGAGCCGTACAATAGGCAGGAATAAGCTTCCCTACATGAGAAATCATTCGAATGGCTTCAGGAGAATCAACTTTTAGAAGATATAAAACTTCACCTCCTCTAAGAATACCAAACTGACAAGTTTCTGAGCAAACATTTACTATGTGTTCCATCTCTTCTTTAATCGTATCAAGTATACTAAAATGATCTAAATAAGTAGAACCAACTCTATAAGCAGCTGAACCAATTTTATATTTTGAAGTGTTTTTATCAATAGAAATGTATTTTCTATCTAGCAATGTATGAATGATAGGAAACATACTACTTTTAGGAGCATCTAAAATTGTAGAGATCTCCGTAAGCGTAAAGCCTTCTGTATTTGATGAAACAAGTTCTAGCACGTCTAGTACTCTTGAAGTTGAACGATGAGTTGACATTAAATTTCCTCCCGATTAATTCTTATAACAAAACTCCTTATTAAATAAAAAACCCTGATGATTCTATGTTAATACATAAGGAGAAATGAGTCAACAAGAGAATATATGAGATAGAAGAAGCTTCAAAGCAGCTAATTAGTTAGGAGCTTCTTTTTTATTGAAAAAATTTTAAAATTTTGCCAAATCAAATAGAGGTTTTCTATGTTTATACGTAGAAAAGAGTTAAAATATCAGCTTGATGGTAGAAGACTAAGGGGGAATCATTACATTATCAATATTAGGTCTAGTATACAACTACACATGGTTAAAGCAAACAAAAAGTATAGTATCAGGAGAGCTGTATCACACCTTTTCGCCAGAAGTATTGAAGGAAATCACAAATTCTAATATTCTTTTAGATCAAGGAAGAATTCAGACAATACGTCTTCAAATACCTACTTTTTTACAAAGTATATTTGACGATTTAATCATTGCTATAAAAAGTGTTGCAGTTGAGGGAATACATAATATTTATTTTCTTGTAATGATTTTTACAATTATTACTTTAATAACCCTTTTATTACTTAGAAATGCTCCAATCCAAAAGAAAGTGGAGAATCCTCAAGAAAACTAATATAGGTAGCAGCAAAATTTTTACAGAGAAGAAAATGATCAGTGAGGGATGAGATAAATGAGAATATTAGTAGATGCAGATGGATGTCCTGTAAAGGACATTATACTTAAAGTAGCAAAAGAAAATAAGATACAACTAATAATGATAAAAAATATTTGTCACCAAATTGATGACGATTATGCAGAAATCATAACAGTAGACCAAGGTAGCGATATGGCAGATATCGTACTTATTAATCGCACAGCAGAGGGAGATATCGTAGTTACTCAAGATTATGGCGTAGCTGCTTTGGCCCTTGCAAAAAAGGCTATCGTTATTAATCAAAATGGCTGGTTGTATACAAATGAAAATATAGATGAGTTGTTGGCGAAAAGACACTTTAATCAAGAAATGAGAAGAAAGCATAAAAAATATACTAAAACATCCAAGAGGAAGAAAGAAGATAACTTGAACTTTGAAGTTAAACTTAGAGAAGTGATCACGCATATATTATCGAACAAGAAATAGAATGACTAGTAAAATTTATTAGAACCCACTTTACATAAAGTAACTCCCTTTGTAAATAACACAATATAAAGGGAGTTGTTTTTGCTATAAAATTAAGAAATTAAGATTATATAGAGAGGAGAGGTTTATTTCATTGAATCAGGTATTACATGTAATTATGAAAATAATTAAAATGTATTTTAACTAAAATGGCAAAGCTTTTCCTAGTCCTAATAAAAATGCAGGAATCCAAAGGCCTATAGGGATCCACACGATGAGAGAACAGGCTACCACTCTATTTGATAATTTACCGTAAAAGTTTAACCATACCATATAAGTAAGCACAGCATAACCGCCTGTTACTAAACCCATATAAATGTCTCCACCTGAAAAATTAATGAATGAATAAATAGTAGAAATGAATGCCACGGTAAGACTTACGTTTCCAATAGACTTTAGGTTTTCAAGTCCATATAAAAGAGCGTATGCAATACAAATATAAAGAAGACCATGAGCAAAAAGTAGACCAGCCCCCAACACATCTCCTTTAACACCATCAATTAGGCCACATATTACTGTAAGAAGACCTACGATACCACATATAAATCCTGTGCCTTTAGCTTCTCCATAACCTAAGTTTAAAAGAGCTACTGTAAACCACATTAAGCTAATCATTATAAGACCGGGTATTACCATTTAAAAAACCCCCTCTTGAAATATAATTTTTTATCTCTCCCCTCTATTAACCTTAAAATTAAAAACTTAATTGATAGACTATTTAAAAACTATAAAAACGAATATGTAAGAATTATCATTATTTTCTAATTATTAATTAATATAACATATTCTGTTAAAAATCAAAAAATCCTTCTTATTTTATAAAAAAAATGAAAAGGTTTTCAAAGTAAAATACTTTGGACATTAATTATAAAGCCCAAAGTATTTTACTTACTAACTTGAAGATGTAGCAGGATTAAGTTGTAGAACTTTTTATAAACATGAGATAGTCTTAAAATAAGCTACTGAATTATAACCTGATTATATAGATAAACAACATCAGGACTTAATTTTGATATACTAAGGGCTACATTTGCAGCCCACGGTTTTGGGGCGAAACCGTAGACCGTGTATATCAAAATTAAAGTTTGAACTTGCTTATCTATATTATTTCTTCATTAATTACTCAGTGTTTTATTCAACCGATAGATGAGTTTTTCTAAAGTAATAACAATTTGTTGAAACTTATTCCAACTTTCTATATAACTAAGATCACGATAAAGTCCATTGATTTCTAATTGAAAAGAGGGGATGTTGGTTTTTTCCCATATTGTTTTAACAACGGTTCCTTCTTTATTGGCATTAAATAAATAGTTAAATCTTACATCTCGAATATCTTCTTCCAAAAATGTTTCGATAATTAAGTTTTCAATTTCTTTTGAAATTGATTTACCATTGAGTGTACCTACATCAATCATAAAGGGTCTTTTTTTATGAAGACCATGTAGATCAATCAAACAGCGTAAGGGGTACTGCATGATCTTCTTAACTAAATAATCTTTATAAGAACAAATTGAATCGCTATTAGAGTCACCATTACCTGTAAAGGTTCGATAAATAGCATGACATTTTGTACGTTGAGCTAATATTAATGCTAAACTTCCTGTAAAGATATCTGGATTTTTGATTAAGCCATTTCTTACTTGTTTCACAGCATGAGGAGCAGAAATAATAATAGGAATAACACCTTCTTTATATTTAAATAGACAATTATAGTTTCTTCCTAAATAGTGATTGCTGGAAAATTCTCCTTCTAACAATAAAGCGTTGCTTATTAACTGATTATTAAAGTTAAGGATTTTGCTAATAAATATCACCACCTCTAAAGATAAAAAGTATAGTTTTTTTAAAACCAATAGTAATTTATTAACTTTATAATATTTAGAAGTAAGTTAGAATTTTTATTATTGGTTTTAAAGAAGATATTTCAATAAACTTGTTAAAGAAAAGTTTTGTTTTCTTTGCAAATAAATTATAAATACTAGCTGAGACTATAATTATATTCTCATAATTAAGTTTCTGTTCAAATCTATTTTTAGTAAAGAGCCTGTGAAATATAGAAGTAATTAATGGATGTATGAAGAAACTCTTAAGAGGAATGTATGAAAATAAAAGAATCTGTTAACAATGAATCACAGAAACTGTTTTAGCTGTAAAACTTTACAATCAAATTTTAAAACATTCAAAAGCTAGTTGACAAAGGTGAAAAAAAGTGTATAATTGAATTTGTCGTTATTTTAAATGTTCCTGATTTTTATGTAAAAAACAAAAAAATATGGTGGATATTGGAATAAAATAATAGTAACAAGAAAATTATTGACAAATAGCAAAATATATGATTATATATTTCTATGAGTTAATTACTATTCCAGAGTAGCTCAATGGTGGAGCACCCGGCTGTTAACCGGTAGGTTGGAGGTTCGAGTCCTCTCTCTGGAGCCAAAGAAAGTGCCGAAGTGGCGGAACTGGCAGACGCACAGGACTTAAAATCCTGCGGTCCTTCAAGATCGTACCGGTTCGATTCCGGTCTTCGGCACCACAATTTATGCGGGTGTAGTTCAGTGGTAGAACTTCAGCCTTCCAAGCTGACCGCGAGGGTTCGATTCCCTTCACCCGCTCCATTTAAAAATTAAGATCCATTAGCTCAGTCGGTAGAGCACCTGACTTTTAATCAGGGTGTCCCGCGTTCGAGTCGCGGATGGATCACCATACTAGAAGTCAGAGATCAGAGTGCTAGCGGTCCAGAGAGATAGTAGAAAATGAATTAAATTGATTTTCTTTTAATTGATTTTATTCAAACCTGGCAAACTGATATCCGGTTTCCCACATATAATAAGGAGAGGTGTCCGAGTGGTTTAAGGAGCTGGTCTTGAAAACCAGTGACTCCGAAAGGGGCCGTGGGTTCGAATCCCACCCTCTCCGCCAAGTTAGAAATCAGAAGGTAGAAAGCAGAGTGCCCAAAAACCCCAAAAGATAAATCATAAATTTCTTTAGAAGTTTTGGTTTAAAAACTGGCAGACGGGCAAACTGACATCTGGCTTCCAAAAGGGAGAAGTACTCAAGTAGGCTGAAGAGGACGGTTTGCTAAACCGTTAGGTCGTGTAAGCGGCGCGCGGGTTCGAATCCCGCCTTCTCCGCCAATTTCCGGGTGTAGCGCAGTTTGGTAGCGCACATGGTTTGGGACCATGGGGTCGGGAGTTCGAATCTCTCCACCCGGACCAGTGGTTTTTAGCAACCTAAATAATTAGGGCCTTTAGCTCAGTTGGTCAGAGCGTCCGGCTCATAACCGGCAGGTCCGGGGTTCGAGTCCCTGAAGGCCCACCACTTAAAAATCACAGGTCAAGAGGTCAGTGGGTTAGAAAAGTTCATGAAAATGAATAAGACCATTGATTTTTCATTTTTTATTTCAAAAATGCAGGGGTGTAGTTCAGTTGGTAGAACGGCGGTCTCCAAAACCGCATGTCGTGGGTTCAAGTCCTGTCGCCCCTGCCAAAATAAAAGTAAATTCCTAAAGTTCCATATTCTACATTGAAAGTTAGGGCTCATAGCTCAGCAGGTTAGAGCGCACGCCTGATAAGCGTGAGGTCGGTGGTTCGAGTCCACTTGAGCCCACCAATAGATTTGCCCAGATAGCTCAGTCGGTAGAGCAGGGGACTGAAAATCCCCGTGTCGGTGGTTCGATTCCGCCTCTGGGCACCAAATAGAAAAACTAGTACAATTTTGTACTAGTTTTTCTATTTGGTAAGGTAATGAAAATCCTAAATTCCACATTTACTGATATTGGTCATTTTCCATAATATTTCTCAAGGTATGCAAGTCTTTTGTTACGCTAAGGGCTAACATTAATTTAATTCGAGCTTTTTGTCCAGGCAAATCTCCGCAAAAAATAACACCCAATATTCGTAGTTGTCTGCCCCCTCCCTGATAACCATAGGAGTCTAGTACACGGCCAGTAGGACATCTTGAAACGATAACAACAGCTACCTTTTTATCAATAGCGTATTGAATACCCTCCAACATCTGGGGTGGAATATTGCCTCTACCCAAAGCTTCAATAACAATCCCCTCTGCATTAGAATCGACACAGTGCTTTAAAAGGCGTGAATCCATACCAGCAGCACATTTGATTAAGTCAACATTTGTTATGATAGAGGTTGCGGGGATATGCTGTCGATCGATGACTTCTCGGTGAAAGATCACCCGATCATTATCTACGATTCCTAAAGCACCAAAGGATATGGATTTAAAAGTATCTAAGCTTAAAGTATTGGTTTTTGTTACTTCGCTTGCGGCGTTTACTTCGTTATTCATTACCACCAACACTCCTTTGTTTTTTGCATGAGGAGAGATAGCAGTACATACAGCGGCCGCCAAATTGCTTGGACCATCATAACCAAGTTCGGAACTATTCCTCATAGCACCAACAACTACAATAGGTTTGTCGCACTTAATAGTTAAATCCAACAAGTAAGCTGTCTCTTCTAATGTATCTGTACCGTGGGTGATGACTACGCCGGTGATTTCTTTCCTATGTATTGTTTTGAAAACAAGCTTTTGTAGTTCCATCATAAGTAGAGGGTCGATATGCGGACCAGGCAGAGTGGAAAAATTGATAGCCTCAATTTCTGCAAACTTATCAATATTGGTTACCAAGGACATAATTTCTTGGTTGGATAAGGCGGGAATTGCTGCACCAATTCTAGGATCTATTGACATAGAAATTGTTCCCCCTGTAAAAATAATCGCAACTTTAGGTTTTTTCATAGAATACCTCCTAACTAATATTAATTATTTAAAAATAATTTTTATTTAAATTTAGATTTTGTTTTATTATTATTTTATCATTATAAGTCCTAAGAGGTGAAAAAGTGCATTATGGAGAAGATAAAAGCGAGAGAAATATTATTAATTATACAGCAACAAGTATAGTGTTAGCAATAAAAACAAAAAAAAATCCGGGCTAGGCCCGGAAAATAAAATAAAAATTGTTTAAAAGGGGTATTGGGAATAGAGATTATATTTACGAGGTTATCAGGGGGATAACCATAGTAAGATTATAACAAATTACGACAAAAGATGCAATGATTTGACGAAAAAATATTTATAATTTTTTTTAACAAATAATTTTTATTTGTTAAAAATTTAATCAAGTAGTTTAAGGGAAATTTGTATAAAGGGTATTTGGATTAATGTCTTATATAGTATATAATAAGATGAGATAATATTGTAAAGGTGGGATAGTCGTTGGATAAGGTCGTGAGTACAATAATAGAGAACCTAGAAAAAAGAAAAATAAAAGCTAAGTTTTTTCAAACAAAAGAAGAAGCTAAAGAGGAAATCTTAAAGGAAGTTCAATCCTATAGCAGTATAGGGATTGGTGGTTCTATGACAGTGAAGGAAATGGGACTATACGAAGCATTGCTTCAAGAGAACAAAGAAATATACTGGCACTGGTTGGCAGAAAAAGAAAAAGTAAGTGAAGTTCGGCAGTTAGCTAATCAAGCAGATGTTTATTTGACCAGTACCAATGCTTTAACAGAAGCTGGAGAATTAATTAATATTGATGGTATAGGAAATAGAGTTAGTGCTATGTACTATGGCCCTAAAAAAGTGATTGTTCTATGTGGTACAAATAAAATTTGTAGTGATATGATTTCGGCAATGGATAGAATTAAAAAAGAAGCCTGTCCTCCAAATGCTAAAAGATTAGGATTAAAGACGCCATGTGGTGTTACGGGAAACTGTAATGATTGTTTAAGTGAGGCTAGAATGTGTAATATAACAGTTATTATAAATCATAAACCTATGACTGTAGACTTAAGCGTATATATTATTGGCGAGTCATTGGGTTATTAGATCAATCCATATTAAACCAGCACTCAGATGCTATCTATTGTACATAGGGTGCTGGTCTGTTTTGATTTTCATTATATGCAATCTTTTACAACTAGGATATGTATTGCTTCACTATATTAGGTAAAACTAAAAATTAAGGCGAACTTTATAAGCTAAAAGTAGCCCTTGGGATATTAAAATTTAGTGTGTACATCTATAGTAATAAATGAGCGAGGTTGAAGTGGAATGGAAGTATATTTAGATAATGCTGCTACAACAAAACCTGCAGACGAGGTTGTAGATGCCATGGTAAAATCTCTTAAGGTGATGTATGGCAACCCATCTTCGTTACACAGAAAGGGTGTAGAGGTAGAAAAAGAAATTAAAAAAGTTAGAAAGCTGTTAGCAAAGGCTCTAGGTTGCAATGAAAAAGAAGTGATTTTTACTTCTGGAGGCACAGAAGCAAATAATTTAGCTATAAGAGGATTGGTGAAGGCAAATAGCAGAAAAGGTAATCATCTTATTACATCAAAAATAGAACATAAATCGGTGCTCAGTCTATTTCAACAGTTAGAAGAAGAGGGATATAAAGTTACTTACTTAGATGTTGATGCAAAAGGATTTATCTCTCTGGAGAAATTAGAAGAGTCGGTTACAAAGGATACAATTTTGGTAAGTGTTATGCAGGTAAATAATGAAGTGGGTAGTATACAACCTATTAAGGAAATTGTAAAAATCATAAAGGGAAAAAACTCCGATACAAGAATACATATTGATGGTGTGCAATCCTTTGGAAAGCTAAAATATTCTGTTAAAGATTTAGAAGTAGACAGTCTTTCTATTAGTGCACATAAATTTCATGGACCCAAGGGAATTGGTGCACTTTATATAAAAAATAATGTAAGAATGATGCCTTTAATGGTAGGTGGTGGACAAGAATCAGAGCTTCGAGCAGGGACTGAGAATGTGCCTGGTATTTTTGGTCTAGGTGAAGCAGTAAGGCTATCCTTCGAAGAGCAAGAGAAGAAAATAGATAAGATAAGAAAGTTGAAGAAGTACTTAATTGATACACTAAAAGAAAATCTAGAGGATATCCATATATCTACGGAAGAAAGTGAACAATATGCACCCCATATTGTTAATGTTTCTTTAAAAGGAGTAAGAAGCGAAATCATGCTACATAGTTTGGAATCAGATGGTATCTATATATCTTCAGGGTCTGCATGTTCTTCTAAAAAGAGAGGTTATAGTCATGTCTTAGAAGCAATGGGTATGAAGGAAAACCATATAGATAGTGCCATAAGGATTAGTTTGAGTTATATCAATACAGTAGAAGAAATAGATTATGCAGTGGGCAGCATTAAAAAACATCTCAATAGCTTAAGGAAAATTATTAGGAGGTGATAGCGTAGTGAAAGATGTTATAATCATTCGTTACGGTGAGATTATTTTAAAGGGACTCAACAAAAAATTTTTTGAAGATAAACTTGCAAAGCATATTCGGCATGCGTTAGTAGATTTAGGAAAGCCAAAGGTTTATAAGGAGCACAGTAGGATTTATGTAGATGTAGATGATTATAATCCACAAGAGATTATTGATAGAGTTAAGAGGGTTTTTGGTGTTGTTTCTATTAGTCCAGCAAAGCGATTTCCTGTAGATATGGAGGAAATCAAAAAAGTAGTGATCCAAGAAATTCGAGAAAAAGTGGAAAAATACGGTGTAAAGACCTTTAAAATAGAGAGTAAAAGAGCCGATAAAAAATTTCCTATGAAATCCCCCGAAATTAGTAGAGAAATAGGAGGATTTGTCTTACAGAACATAGAAGAAATATCTGTAGATGTACATCGTCCAGATATTTCTGTGCACGTAGAAGTCAGAAGTGACACTGCTTTTGTACATAGTGAAAAAATAGAAGGTTTTGGAGGCTTGCCGCTAGAAACCAATGGAAAGGCACTGTTACTACTTTCTGGAGGTATTGATAGCCCTGTAGCTGGTTGGTTAGTGGGGAAAAGAGGTGTAGAGATTGAAGCCATTCATTTTCACAGTTATCCCTTCACCAGTGAAAGAGCAAAGGAAAAGGTGATGGATTTAGCTAAAATTGTGGCTTCATATTGTGGAGAATTCAAGATTTACTCTATAAACCTATTACCAATACAAAAGGAAATCAATGAAAAATGTCCTGAAGAGGAAATGACAATTCTATCAAGACGGTTTATGATGAAAATTGCTGAAAAAATAGCCTTGAAATTTGAGTGTGATGCATTAGTGACGGGAGAAAGTATTGGACAAGTTGCCAGCCAGACAGTAAAAAGTCTTCATGTAACCAATGCGGCAGTAAATATACCAGTATTTAGACCATTAATAGCCATGGATAAAGTGGATATCATAGAATTAGCTAAAAAAATTGGCACCTATGAAACTTCTATACTGCCCTTTGAAGATTGTTGTACTGTATTTTTACCTAAACATCCAGTGACTAAGCCGAAGCTGGAAAAAATATTATACTCAGAGGAGTTATTGGATGTAGAGGAATTAATAGAGAGTGCTATTGATGAAATGGAAGTAATAAATACACTTGAAATTTAAAAAAATTTATTTTAGGGAGGAACAACAATGGATCAATTTACTCACTTCAATGAAGAAGGAAGAGCTAAGATGGTGGAGGTAGGCAACAAGCTAAATACAAAGCGAGAGGCTGTAGCAACAGGAAGTATTTATATGATGCCTGAAACTTTAAACAAAATAGTTGACCATGAAATTAGCAAAGGGGATGTATTAGCGGTATCGCAAGTTGCGGGGATTATGGCTGCTAAAAAAACAAGTGATATGATTCCAATGTGTCATAACATTATACTTACTGGAGCAGACATTCACTTTAATGTGGATAAAGAGAACAATAAGATTGATATCCAAGCCACTGTTAGAACTACAGGAAAAACAGGGGTTGAAATAGAAGCACTGAATGCAGTTTCAACAGCAGCACTTACTATTTATGATATGTGCAAAGCAGTAGATAGAGGTATGGAAATTACTGATATTAAATTAGTTAAGAAAACAGGTGGAAAGTCAGGAGACTTTATAAGAGATGAAGAATAAAAAATAAGCACAATGTGCTTATTTTTTATGGCTACCACCACATTCACCTTCGATACCTTTAAGTATTCCTATGCCATGAGAAAGAGCAGGGAGAATGACTTCTAAACTTTCTTTTACCCCTTTAGGACTGCCGGGTAGATTGATGATTAAGGTCTGTTTACGAATACCTGCTACAGCACGGGAGAGCATAGCCTTAGGGGTAATGCTGAGGCTTTTCATACGAATGGCTTCAGATATACCAGGAGCTAATCTATCAACCACATCTAATGTAGCTTCGGGTGTAACATCTCTAGGAGAAAAGCCTGTGCCACCAGTGGTGAAAACAATATCTAGTTTTGCTTCATCGCACATAGCTATCAAGGCACTGGCTAGTTTTTCTCTTTCATCTGGCACAATAACGTATTCTTTTAAAACTCCGCCAATTTCTTTCATTATCTCAGCAATCAATGGACCGCTGGTATCTTGGCGTTCACCTACAGAACCTTTATCACTAGCAGTAATTACTCCGATTGTAAATGTCATATTATTTCCTCCTTAAGTATGTAAAGATATTTGTAGATAATCAACTGCAAAGCTTAACAAAATGCAGACCCTATGCATTTCCCAAGCTACAGAAGGGTAGATTTTGTTAAGGTATAAAATTGCTTATCTATAGAATATAGTATTAGTATAGCTTATCCTTTGCTAAAGTGCAAAGGGTGTTAAATAAATAAAAAAACCTCCTATAGATTATATAATCCATAGGAGGTTTCAATATATGATAATGCTTTTCTTAAACTAAGCAGTAAGAATATATTTACTATACTTATCAAATATCATTCTAGCCTTAGCAATATCTTCTTCACTGGCATCAGGAATTCCTTCTAAAGGATAAGAACTACTGTACTCTTTCCATTTGAATTTACCCATAGAGTGATAGGGGAGTAAATCTACTTTTTTCACGGACTTAAGTGTCAAAACAAACTCTGCTAGTGCTCTTAATGATTCTTCTTCATCTGTAATCGTAGGAATAACAACATGTCGAATCCATATAGGGATATTCTTATGATCTAAAGACTTAGCAAAAGACAAAATCCTGCTATTGTCAACACCTGTCAAATCTTTATGCTCATCAGGGCCGATGTGTTTTAAGTCCAAGAGAACCAAATCTATATACTTTAACATTTCCTCTATATTCATATGAGAAGAAATGAAACCAGAAGTATCTAAGCAAGTATGAATATGAAGTTTTTTTAATTCTTTTAGTAAACTTAGCAAAAACTCTGGCTGCATAGTAGGTTCTCCACCACTGATTGTAACGCCCCCTCCAGATGCTTTAATGAAGGGTATATATTTTTTAATGTCTTCAACTAAGTCATCTACACTCATCTCTTTACCATCTGATAGATTCCAAGTGTCCCTATTATGGCAAAACTTACATCTTAAAGGACAACCTTGAAAAAAGATCACATAGCGAATTCCTGGACCATCAACAGTACCAAAGGTTTCAACAGAATGAATTCTTCCTTTTACAGTCATAAGAAGCACCTGCCTTTCAAAAATGTCTAGTGAACAGCTTCATGGAAAGTTCTATGAATAACATCTAATTGTTGTTCTTTTGTTAATTTAATGAAGTTAACCGCATATCCAGAAACACGAATCGTTAATTGAGGATATTTTTCAGGATGTTCCATAGCGTCTATTAAAGTTTCACGATCAAATACATTGATATTTACATGGTGGCCTCCCTGCATAAAGTAGCCATCAAGTAAAGAAGTTAAAATATTGACTCGAACGTCAGGGGTTTTTCCTAAGGCCTTTGGCACAATAGAGAAGGTATAAGAAATACCATCTTGAGAATCTTCATAAGGAAGCTTAGCCACAGAGGATAAAGAAGCTAGTGCACCTTTTGTATCACGTCCATGCATTGGGTTGGCGCCAGGAGCAAAGAGTTCACCTGCTTTTCTTCCATCTGGTGTACTTCCAGTCTTTTTACCGTAGACAACATTAGAAGTAATAGTTAAAACAGATTGAGTAGGGATGGCGTTTCTGTAAGTATGATTTTTTCTTATAGCCTCCATGAATCTTTTAACAAGAGCCTCTGCAATTGTATCAACATTGTCATCATTGTTACCGTATTTAGGAAAATCTCCTTGGATCTCAAAATCAACTACAAGACCTTCTGCATTTCTAATAGGCTTCACCTTTGCATACTTAATAGCACTTAAAGAATCTGCACACACTGATAATCCTGCAATACCGCAGGCCATGGTTCTAATAACATCACGATCGTGAAGAGCCATTTGGATTCTTTCATAAGCATATTTGTCATGCATGTAATGAATAACATTTAAGGTATTAACATATACCTTTGCAATCCAGTCGATAAAGGTATTAAACTTTTCCATTACTTCTTTATAATCAAGGTACTCAGAAGTAATTTCTTGGAATTTAGGACCGACTTGTACTCCAGATACTTCGTCTCTTCCGCCATTAATAGAATAAAGAAGAGCCTTAGCTAAATTACATCTAGCTCCAAAAAACTGCATTTGTTTACCGATTGGCATAGCAGATACACAGCAGGCGATACCATAATCGTCACCCCAATAGGAGCGCATTAAATCATCATTTTCATATTGTAAGGAACTGGTATCTATAGATACCTTAGAACAATACTTTTTAAAGGGTTCAGGCAACTGTTGAGACCATAATATTGTTAAGTTTGGCTCAGGTGCTGGACCTAAATTATACAGAGTATGAAGGATTCTAAAGGCGGTTTTGGTGACTAAAGGTCTTCCATCTACTCCTACTCCTCCAATAGACTCTGTAACCCAAGCAGGATCACCACTGAAAAGATCGTTATATTCAGGAGATCTTAAAAATCTTACCATCCTTAACTTCATAACAAAATGATCAATCAACTCTTGTGCTTCTTCCTCTGTAAGACTGCCTTCAGCAAGATCTTTTTCAATATAAATATCTAAAAAGTTAGAAACTCTACCTAAACTCATAGCTGCTCCATTTTGTTCTTTTACTGCAGCTAAGTAGCCTAAGTATAGCCATTGGATAGCTTCAAAGGCATTTGCAGCTGGTTTAGAAATATCAAAACCATAGGATTTAGCCATATCCTTTAATTCTTCTAAAGCTCTAATTTGTTCCTGAATTTCCTCACGAAGACGGATGGTTTCTTCATTCATAAAATCTACTTCTAAAGATTTTTTCTGTTGTTTTTTATCTTCGATCAATAAGTCTGTTCCATAAAGAGCAACTCTTCTATAGTCTCCGATAATTCTTCCTCTCCCGTAAGCATCAGGAAGACCTGTAATGATACCAGCTTTTCTGGCGGCCAGCATTTCTCCTGTATAGGCATCGAAAACACCAGCGTTATGGGTTTTTCTATATTTATGGAAAATTTCTTTTACCTGTGGATCTAATTCATAGCCATAGGCTTCACATGCACTTTCAACTACTCGGATACCACCATTAGGTATAATAGCTCTTTTTAAAGGTGCATCTGTTTGAAGACCCACAATTTTTTCTAAGTTTTTATTGATATAACCTGGCTTGTGAGAAATGATGGTAGAAATTGTACTGGCGTCAACATCTAAAGTACCGTTGTTTTTACGTTCTGCCTCCATTATCTGTAAAACTTCTTCCCAAAGTTTTTTTGTAGTATCAGTAGCATCACTTAAGAAACTTTCATCCCCATAATAAGGAGAATAATTGGTTTGGATAAAGTCTCTTGTATCTATTGTTTTCGTCCACTTTCCTTTTTTAAACATACCGTTATTTATCAATTGGCTCACTCCTTATGATATACTTTTATTTCTTAAGAAGATTATAACACAAAATACGGTATATTGTATACAAGATTTTGTGAAATTTTTGCTTAACTGTAAAAGTTTAAAAATTCGTTCAACAAAAATAGAAGCAAAACTACAAAACTAGTGCTTTTTCTTCGAAGGACTTAATAAAGGGGAAGGAGAATTACTATTTAATCACACAGATAAGGAGGGAAAAACTTTGCAAATACACTATGAAACTATAGGAAACACACTTGTTGTTAAACTAAAGGGTGAACTTGATCATCATGTTGCTGAAAGAATAAGAGTGGAACTAGATGAAGTGATTTCAAATAAACGTTCAAAAAATCTTATATTTGACTTAAAAGATATGAACTTTATGGACAGCTCTGGCATTGGTGTAATTATTGGACGATATAAAAGTATTCAAAAACTGGGGGGCAAGGTAGCGGTAGTACAAACATCTAATAAGGTAGATAAAATATTTAGCTTAGCTGGTTTGTATCGTATTATTAGCAAATATGAAACCTCAGAAGATGCTCTTAAATGCATATAAAGGAGTGTAATTAATATGGAATATAACAACTATATGAAAATGGAATTCTATAGTAAATCTCAAAATGAAGCCTTTGCAAGGGTTGTTGTAGCTGCTTTTGCAGCACAATTAGACCCTACAATCGAAGAAATTTCGGATATAAAAACGGCTGTTTCAGAAGCAGTAACAAATGCAATTATTCATGGTTATGAAGATAAGAGTGACCTTATCACAGTAATATGTAGAATAAATGATCAGGAATTGGAAATTATAGTAGAAGATAAGGGCAAAGGTATTGAAGATATACAGCAGGCTAGAGAACCCTTATATACATCCAAACCTGAACTCGAACGTTCAGGGATGGGTTTTACAGTAATGGAAACCTTTATGGATAAAGTAAATGTATATTCTGAAATAGGAAAGGGAACAAAAGTAACAATGATAAAAAAGTTCAAAAGCCTGAGTGAAGATTAAGGGGTAGATAAGATGAATATACCAGCATTTTCAGGGGAACACAATGAAATACTAGAACATGAAGAAACTATGAAGCTTATAAAAAAAGCACAAAATGGTGATGTGCAGGCACAGGAAATTTTGGTAAGTCATAATCTTGGGCTTGTAAGAAGCATGATTAATAGATTTACCAATAGAGGCTATGAGAGAGAAGATTTGTTCCAGTTGGGGTGTATAGGATTAATTAAGGCGATTAAAAAATTTGATTCTAGCTATGATGTTAAGTTTTCTACTTATGCAGTTCCAATGATTGTCGGTGAAATAAAGCGTTTTTTGCGTGATGATGGAATTATTAAGGTTTCCAGAAATTTAAAACAGACAGCTTCTAAAGTCAAAATGACAAAGGAAAGATTATTTAAAGAGTTTGGAAGAGAAGCAACATTGCAAGAAATTGCTGATGAATTAAATATCGAGAAGGAGGATATTGTTTTAGCACTGGATTCTAACGCACATCCTGAATACTTATATGATGTGATTCATCATGATGATGGTGCACCCATATATCTAATAGATAAAATTACTAAAGATGATTCTTTAAATGATACTGATGTGATTGATAGATTAGTGTTGCAGGATACATTGGCAAAATTGGAACCTAGAGAACGCCAAATTATTTTGCTCAGATACTTTAAAGATAAAACCCAAACAGAGATTGCTGAAATTTTGGGAATATCTCAGGTACAAGTATCAAGAATTGAAAAAAAGGTTTTGCAGTCTATGAAAGAACTAATGAAGAAGGCTTGATTTCTAGGTCTTCTTTTTTTATTGCCTTCTAGTACAATGAGTAAATACAGTTAAATATTTCTCTATCCTTATACAAAGAATTAAAAATCTTTTTTAGATAATAATAAGGTTGAGGAAGGTGATATTTCTTATGATAGATTTTATGAAAAAATATAAAAAGTACATTATCATCGTATCAATTGTTATACTTATATTTAGTTCATGGTACTTTTTGATGAGTAGAAGGATGAAAGAAGCGCCTGAAAGAGCAGATTTAGTTTTACACTCAATTTTCTTAGAAAATGTGGGGATGTAGCGATGGAAAAGAAACAGCCACAGGAAATATTTTTACAATCTAAAGGAAAAGTCAGGTGTAATTCAAAAGAAGTGATTTTATTAAAGGATTTAATAGATGTTTCAATAGAAGATCAGGGCACAAGAAATAAAATAAATGATATAGAGTACAAAATGAATGGTGCTCAAGGGCAGACAACCTATGTAATCTCTATGTTATCTATCATATCTCTAATAAAGAATAAATTTCCAAGCATTACAGTATATGTTCTTGGAGAACCAGATATATTGATGGTTTTTACAGATATTGAAGTGGAAAACAGAGATAGAACAAAATTGATAAAGGTAATTTGTATATGCTTTTTACTATTTGTGGGGTCTGCTACTGCCATTATTAACTTTCATTCTGATGTGGATATGCCTCAAACACAAAAAACGATTTATAGAATTATTACAGGGCGAGAGACAGATCAACTTTTGCTTTTACAGATTCCTTATTCATTAGGTATTGGTGCAGGAATGTCGATATTCTTTAACCATATCTTCAAAAAGAGAATTAATAATGAGCCTAGTCCTCTAGAAGTAGAGGTGCACCTATATCAAGAGAACATGGATCAATACATAAAAAATATGAGTGAGAAACATAATAGATAGAAGGGGTTAAAATGTCATATATTATCATTCCATTAATAGGTTTTTCAAATGGTATTGTCGTAGGAAGTGGCATTGTTGCTCTGATAACATTATTAGATATTGTACCAAGGCTAGGGCAACTGACAAAAACCTACAAATTCACAGTAGCTTATCAAAATGCAATTATAGGGGGGGCAACAATAGCTGCCTTCCTTTCGCTGATTAATAAGGGGATCAATACGGGTGCGATTTTTGTTATTTTAATAGGATTTGCCATGGGCACTTTTGTAGGACTACTGGCATCTGCGTTAGCAGAAGTAATGAATGTTATACCTGTATTAATTAGAAGGTTTAAGATAGAAGAGTACGTATTTTATATTGTTTATTCATTAATTTTAGGAAAAACGATAGGTTCTTTTATACATTGGCTAATACTTCATTAACCTAAAAAAAGGAGAAAAGGTATGAAAAGTGATAAAAAGTATGTTCAAAGTCTAGAAATTCATCCTATAAGATTTGAAAATATAGAAGAAAAACAAGTGATTCATCAATACGAGAATAGATCTATAGAAATAGATCCAGAAAGATTAAAAGGCAAGAAAACGATAAATGAAATAAGATAAATCATGTAAGGAGAAGTAGCCTCACTAAAACCTAGGGGGAGATAAAAAATGTCAAACAATTTATTTCATAACAAAGAGGATTATGAAAAATATGTACAAGAAAAGTCTCCTAAGCACAATTATTTTAAGAATTGTATCTGGGCCTTTGTGGTGGGAGGCAGTATATGTGTAATAGGGCAGTTTGTGCATAATCAAATAGAGAGAATTTTAAACCTAGATCATTTAAGTGCAACCAATGCAACAATACTAGTGATGATTTTCCTTGGAGCATTGTTTACAGGATTAGGGGTTTATGATCAGCTGGGTAAACGGGCTGGGGCAGGTTCTATCGTGCCTATTACAGGTTTTGCCAATTCTATTGTAGCTCCAGCGATGGAGTTTAAAAGAGAAGGTTATGTCTTTGGTGTGGCAGCTAAAATGTTTGTATTGGCAGGACCTGTCTTGGTCTATGGCATTACCACATCTGTTATAGTAGGAATCCTTTATTATTTTATTCAAAAATAGGAGGATGTGAATACATGGCTAAGAAAAAAATTGGTAAACAGACAATTCAATTTATAGACCCTCCTTCTATTATTTCCACTACCTCTATTGTAGGGCCTAAGGAAGGAAAAGGACCTTTATCTCAATATTTTGACATTATTCTAGATGATGATTTATATGGAGAGGATAGCTGGGAAAAAGCAGAAAGTAAGATGGTTAAAGAAGCAGTAAAATTGGCAGCTATGCAAAAAAAACTGCACTTAGAAGATATTGATTACTTATTTGCGGGAGATTTATTAAATCAGCTGATGTCCTCCTCCTTTGCTGCTAGGGATTTAAGAATACCCTACTTCGGATTATTTGGTGCCTGTTCTACTATGGCAGAATCTTTGAGCTTGGCAGCTATAATGATTGAGGGTGGTTTCGCTGACTATGTAGTAGCTACTACTTCAAGTCATTTCTCCTCTGCAGAAAGACAGTTCAGATTTCCACTGGAATTAGGAAACCAGAGACCTCTTACTTCACAGTGGACAGTTACAGGGGCAGGGGCAGCTATATTGGCACCTACTGAAGAAAAAGGACCATATATAACACGTATTACCACTGGCAGGGTAATTGATTATGGCATTAAAGATGCCAACAATATGGGGGCGGCTATGGCACCAGCAGCAGTAGATACGATTAAAGCATATTTTCAAGATACAGGAGAATCTCCAAATGACTTTGACTTAATCGTTACAGGAGATTTAGGAAGGATAGGCAATGAAATTGCAATAGACTTATTAAGGAAAGAAGGGATGCCTATTAATAAAACATTGAAGGATTGTGGTGTGGAAATCTTTGACCACGCAAAACAAGATACACATGCTGGTGGCAGTGGATGTGGATGTTCTGCAGTGGTTTTTTGTGGCTATTTATATAAATTATTGAAGAAAGACATATTTAAAAAAATTTTACTTGTTTCTACAGGGGCCTTACTATCCCCCACAAGTATTCAACAGGGGGAGTCTATTCCTAGTATAGCACATGCAGTGGCTATAGAAGGTCAGTTGAAAGGCTAGGAGGTTAAGTAATGGACTATGTTAGTGCGTTTTTAGTAGGTGGGCTAATCTGCTTAATCGGCCAGGTGTTGATGGATGCGACAAAGTTAGCGCCAGCTCATGTATTAATTATTTTTGTTACATCAGGTGTTATTTTAACAGCTCTAGGAATTTATGAACCATTAGTAAGGGTAGGGGGTGCAGGAGCAACAATCCCTTTACCAGGTTTTGGTTACTCACTAGCTAAAGGTGCTTTTAAAGGTGTAAAAGAGAATGGACTATTGGGCGCTTTTATTGGTGGTGTTGAAGCCACATCAGGAGGAATTACAGCGGCGATTGTATTTGGATATATTATGGCCGTTATATTTGACCCTAAAACAAAGCCATAGAAAACTCCCCTAAGTAAAGCTGCATCTGAAAAAAATAAGGTCAGGATTTTACAGCAGCAGCTTCAAAGCTTACTTACCTAAAAGGAACAATTTGATTCAGAAAAATATTTGACAAAAGGAGTTAAAAATGAATGAGAGAAGAAAAGTTATATTAATTACAGATGGAGATCGATGTGCAAAAAAGGCAATAGAGGTAGCTGCAAAAAATATTGGTGGTAGGTGCATTTCACGCTCTGGTGGAAATCCTACACCTATTACAGCAGAAGAAATCATAGATCTTATAAAAGAAGCAAACAATGACCCAGTAATTGTAATGGTAGATGACGAAGGTAACGAAAACATAGGTATAGGGGAAAAGATTCTGTGTAAACTAGTGAATCATCCTACGATAGAAGTATTAGGTGTTGTTGTAGTAGCATCAAATACAAAAGATGTAGATGGTGTGCATCCGGACTTTTGTATTGATGGCGACGGCAATATTATTGATGAAGCGGTAGACAAAGATGGAAATCCAACAGTAGAAAAGGTGCTCTACGGAGATACCGTAGATATTGTAGAAAAATGCAAAGTGCCGATAATTATAGGTATAGGAGATGTTGGAAAAATGCAGGGGAAGGATGATAGTAAAAAAGGTGCACCCATTATTACAAAAGCACTGCAGGAAATACTCAATAGAAGTGAAATGTTAGATGAAAAGCAATGATAAAATATCTAATAAAAAAACAAAAGAGCATAAAGCTCTTTTGTTTTAATTTATTATAGAGTCTATTAATGAGTTGTCTATAAGGTCATCATAGTCGTAAGGGGAGGATGTGTCTGGCTCTGTAGAATCATCAAGCCATCCATCATCATCTATTAAACCATCGGTAGAGTCGTCCAAAAAAGGGGGGACACTACCTCCATCCTCCAATGGGTCATAATGACTTCTTGGCAGTGTATAGGCATAGTCAGTCGGCACAATACCACCATGGGATCCAGGGTAGTAAGGAACAGGCCGGTCAATAAATATTCTTGACTCAACTTCCCAAGGGGGAGTGTGTTCTGTAGCTAACTTACCAGTAGGCACATGAATATCTGCTCTTACATGGACATCACAATAGTCTTTAGGTTCAGTGCCACGAACAAAGATTTCTGAACGAACTCTACTGCCGCGAGGATCTAGTGAGCAGTACTCTGTAGGCAGTTTGCCAGACACATTACATACATTAATTCTTACGATATTACTAGGTGCTTCAAAGTTTTTAGGACTAAGTTCTTGATGAATACGCTGCATCACGTTTTTCCATACGGTACCTGCCATTCTACCACCACCACCAGGCAATTTATCTGGTGTATCATATCCTACCCAAGTAGCACCAACATAGTAAGGGGTATATCCTACAAACCAAGCATCTTTATTATTGGTGGTTGTACCAGTTTTGCCGGCTACAGGAATTCTATTATTACCTTGATCGAATCTAGCAGGTGATCCTGTACCAGAAGTAACAGCTGTTCTTAGCATATCTGTCAGGATATAGGATGCCTCTGGAGAAACAACACGGTGCTTTTCTGAGTTGTTCTCGAGAATTAAGTTACCTCGTCGATCAGTAATTTTTGTAAAGGTAATAGGCTCTGTATAAACTCCTTCATTAGCTAGAGAAGCGAAGGCAGAAGTCATTTCTAATGGTGAAACACCATGAGTCATACCTCCTAAAGCTGTTGAATAGGTAGCATCCGAACTTCTTCGACCGTTAGGTGCTACATAAGGATTTTCAGGTCGTACTACTGTAGATATTCCCATTTTCTCCATATAATCAAACATAATGTTAAAAGCTCTACTATCATTATTATTAGCTAATTCATAGATAGTCACTACAGCCCCTACATTACTTGAATCTCTAATAGCTTCCCTCATAGGAATAAGACCGTTATATCTGTTATTGTGATTACTTGGATAGCGTCTAGTGGAATTACCTCTATCAAAGTATACTGGTACATCATCAATAACTGTAGCAGCGGTAAAGCCTAAATCTAATGCGGGGGTATAGACAGCAATTGGTTTAATAGAGGACCCAGGTTGTCTTGGGTTGAGGGCTCGATTATATATTTTTCGACCACTAATTCCTCGACCACCAATAAGTGCTTTGATTTCTCCTGTGGTAGGATCCATAATCACCATTGCTGCTTGGGGTTGAACATTACCATCTTCTCCCACAGTTAACAAAGGTCTTCCTTGCAGGTCCACAAAATTACTTTGTTTTTCAAATTCTTCATCTAAAATTCGTTGGAAATTTGTATTCATGGTGCTATAAATTCTTAGACCACCGGAATAAAGTGTATTCATTGCTTCTTCCCTAGAATATCCCTTTTTTACAAAAGCTTTTATAACATCATCTTTCACCAAATCTCCAAAATAGGAAGTAAATGCATCTGCTGTTAATCGATTTGGCTTAAGATTAGCTTTGATATCTTCTTCTAAGGCAGCTTGATATTCACTTTCAGTAATCATTTCTAATCTTCTCATGATGCTTAAAACCAAACGTTGCCTTGGTATGGTGCTCTCGTTAAATACAATGGTGTAGATAGAATCACTATCGTTTAAAACATAATGTGTATCTTCATTTATTTGATGTTTTTCTAAAGTCCTTATAGGAGAGTACCTAGAAGGATTTCTCGTAACTCCTGCAATAAGAGCTGCCTCGGCAATGGTTAGTTCTGATACATCTTTTGAGAAATACACTTGTGAGGCTGCCTGTACACCATAGGCACTGCTACCTAAATAAATAGTGTTTAAGTAGGCCTCTAAAATTTGCTCTTTAGACAACTGTCTGTCCAGCTGAATACCATAATACATATCTTGAATTTTTCTAGTAATGGTCTGTTCATGGGTTAAATATAGATTTTTAGCAAGCTGTTGATTAATAGTACTGGCCCCCTGTCTAGAACCTGTACGAAAATTGATCCAAAGAACACCGAAAATACGTCTAATATCTAGACCGCTGTGAGTCCAAAATCGCTCATCTTCAATAGCAACAAAGGCATCTATCAAATGAGGTGGCATTTTAGAGTAATCAGTGATAGATCGATAATCAGTGGTTTGAACTTTCTCCAACACCTGTCCTTCGCTATCTAGAATAAAAGAACTTTCGTCAAGTAAATCATAGATGTTGGTTGCATCAATTGGATCAGCATCTTTAATAATACCTACTACAATACCAACCGCTGCTCCTCCCACGATAAAACCAAGCAGAACCATAACAGTAATAAATATAAGAAATACTTTCTTTTTGTTAACTTTTTTGCTTTTTTTAGTAGTTTTGTTAGTGGTGTTTTCTGATTGTTTTTTTTGTGACATATAAATACCTCCATCCTTAAAGTTAAAAGGATATACTTTTTTAAAGTAACTGTTAATAAAAGTAATAATCAATATATCCACTTTAATGCTAATACAACAATATAAACTAATATTTTCAATACAGCATATAAGGGCTAGGATAACACTAATATTATAACATAAAATATATAAACTGTTAAACTATCTATGTTACTATACATAATTTGCATAAAAAAGTCAAAGTTAAAATGAAATATTACACAATATTTTCTCTCTTTACATATACTGTATAGAAGGAGATGATTTTTTTGTACATAAAAAAAAGAAATAAAAGGAAGAAATACTTCAAATATAAAATCTATCTACTAATCATCTTCATCTTCATGGTCTGTACAACTGCATTTATCTATATTGATAATAAAATTATGCCTACGGTACAAGCAATCGGTGAACTAAAAGCCCAAGAGATTACAACAAGAGCTATTAATGAGTCTGTTAGCATTGTAGTAAAACAGGATATTACTTATGAAGATTTAATATCTATAAAAGAAGATGAAGAAGGTAATATTACATTTATGCAGGCTAATGCAATGATTACAAAATTATAAATAGCCTCGTATTGCTACAAGGCTTAAAATTTCAGTATCTGAACCTTCAACTCCTTATCGTCCCATTCAACATAATTGACAATAGTCTTAAGAAGTATTCTCTGTTCTTGAAAATCAACGATATGAATCTTACTTTTAAACTCCAATAGTGCTTCCTTAAAAAGGTCAATATTAAAATTCACCCTATCAGAATCATCCTCCACCAGATTTCCTTCCAAGGTTTTATTTTCCTTAGCAAGCTTTTCAACTTCTGCCATAAGATACTCTGCAGCAAAAGAATCTTCTTTGCCAGCGATCTGTCTTACGAGGTTTTCTATAGACTTTTTATTCTTATCTATTTTTTCTACGATCAGTTTATTTTGCAGATCCTTATCTTTGTTTTTCTTTTTCATAGACTCCAACTGATCGAAGGTGGTAGAGGTAATAATGCTTTCGATTTTTTCAATGACTTCTTTATCTGTTTTCATACCATTGAGTCTCTTAGAATCACATATAACACCTTTAGAAATGACTTTTTTATTACAGACATAGTAATGGTATCTTTCTTCACTATTTGGCTTCTTAGGACCAAATAAAACCCGCATAAAACTACCACAGGAACATCTTATAAGACCGCTTAAAAGGGCAGCAGCAGAAGTGCCGGCTCTGGGGGCCTTATCCTTATTCTGTTCAAATATCTGCTGCACCTTCACCCAATCCCTACCAGGAATAACCCCTTTGTGCTTACCAATAGCAACGATCCAATCAGACTTTTCATTGTATCGACCCATCCGAGTGTTTTTTAAATCCCTTTTATTATAACCAATCACCGCATATTTCCCTGAAAATTCTTCTTTAGCATTACAGATATCAGCATCATTTGTTTTTAAGTAGGCATAGATATCCTCATCAGCTATGGCGTAGACTGGATTATGCAGGATTTGTTTTAAAGACTGCTTCTGAAAGTCATTGCCATTTTTGGTTTTAATCTTATTAATTAAGCAGTAGGTTTCTAATTTCTGTAGGGATTGAAGCTCCAAGTACTTCTGAAAAATAGTTTTTATTATCTCCAACTCTTCCTCAACAGGGATCAGCTTAAACAGTTTTCTTTCCTTCATATTTTGATCGATATAGATGATAGGTTCGCTAGTAAAACCAGTAGGATAAATCCCACCTAACCACCTTCCAGTACGGGCCAACTGGTGCATATTATCCCTGATACGCTCTGCGATAGTCTCCCTTTCTAGCTGTGCAAAGACACTGGCTATATACAGCATAGCACGACCCATAGGGGTAGAGGTATCAAACTGCTCTTTGATGGAAACGAAGGCTATATTATTCTTCTGTAGTAGCTCAAGTGTATTAGAAAAATCAGATACATTACGACTGATACGGTCCAGCCTATAGCATATCAAAACATCATATTTTTTCTTCTCAGCATCCTTCACCAATCTTTTAAACTCAGGTCGGTCTATATTCCCACCAGAGAACCCCTCATCTTCATAGATAGAAAACTCTCTAGCCTCAAAATGATTTCTGGCATATTCCTTACACATCTGTATTTGATTCTCAATAGACTCACCCTTGCCGGTGAACTTTGACTTTCTTGAATAGATAGCTATTTTCATTTGAATCACCTCAATTATTTATCATAAACATAATATGCTTAAGGGATGGGGTTTACCATTGGGATTAATCATTTTAGTTAACCGTTAACTCAGATAAGAAATAGAACGTTTGTTTTATTATAGCATGGTTAGGAAGGAAATGGTAAGTGAGATGTTGTTTAACTGCTGTTATATAAAAGTGGAGTAATTGAATTTTATTTTTTTCCAAAGCCTTAAATAGGTATTTTTTATGTATCGTTTAGGGCATTTCACCGAATATTTTTACAGTTTGTCTAATTTGGAGGCTGGAGGGGAGGAAAATTATACAATTGGAGTGGGTGGAAGATTCTACAATATTGCTTACTAGGCTACAAATATCGACACCAAAATATTCCATATGGTGTTATTATAGGGTTATATGGGTAAAGGTTAGAGAATGAAAGTTCGTAAACATCTTGAATTTCAAGGAGATTTGGGAACTTAGAGTGGTGAATACAAGAGTTATTCGAAATAAAGTATTCATTTTTAGAATAAAATATGCTATATGGGGGATGAGTAATGATGAAAATCAATCCAATTAAAATTAATGGAGAGTGGGAAGAAGGATTTGCATTAGATGTACATACTTTAAGTAGTGAATATTTAGGAGAAGATGAATGCGGACGTAAACAATTTGATACTATAAGAAGTGATATAGGTCAATTAGTTTATGAGTTGAAGTATAGTTGTAATAAAAGTAAAGTAGATGATATAATTAATTTAATAAGTCCATTTTTGAAAGAGTGGAATATTGGAGAAAAGATAGATATTATAATCCCTGTTCCACCTTCAAAATTAGAACGTGCATTTCAACCAGTTTTTGAGATAACAGATGCTTTAAGTAATGTACTTGGAATTAGTACTCACACAGGTGTACTTGAGAAAACTAACCGAACAGAGTGCAAAGAATTAAGCTCAGTGGAGAAAAATAAAATAGCAGGTACAATTCAGTTAATGAAGAGATTTACAAGGGAAGTTAACATCCTATTAGTAGATGATTTATATCAATCAGGAACTACATTGAAAGATGCTACTAAAGCTTTAAAGAAAGATTCAAATGTTAAAAAGGTATATGTTTTAACTATGACGAAAACAAGGAGATAAAGTTATGAAAATTTTTATTGGAGGTCCTAGAGCAATATCTAGGTTAAATCAAGACATTAAAGAAAGATTAAATAATATTTTTCGTGATAATTACACAGTATTGGTTGGAGATGCGAATGGTATAGATAAAGCAATACAAAAGCATTGCTATGAGAGTAATTATTATAATGTTAATGTGTATGCAACTAACGGTAAGGCTAGAAATAACATTGGTAATTGGGAAGTTGTAAAAGTAATGGTATCTTCAAGTACAAAAGATTTTGAATACTATTCAGCTAAAGACAAAGAAATGGCTAAAGTAGCTGATTATGGTTTTATGATATGGAACGGCAAAAGCAAAGGAACATTAAACAACCTTATCAATCTTGCAAGTTATAATAAAAAAGCATTAGTATACTTCACTCCCAATCGAAAGTTTTATACAATAAAAAATATTAGTGAAATTGAAACTTTTGTTGGAAGTTGCGATGAGATAACAAAAAAGAATTTTTCAAACCTCTCAAAACAAAATGAACAAATGATGTTAAATATATAGGATCCATATACTTCGCATAACAGAGGCTTAGCAACATCGGAAAGTAGCTTTCATAGGAAAGTCCGACGTCGCTAAGCCTCGAGACGTTATGTTAAATCAACTACAAAAAAATATGAATGATTTGAGAGGTGTATAATGGGTCAAGAGAATCTAAAGAGTTTTAAATTACAGAAAAAAGAAGATTTTATAGTTTATTTAAGAAAATTGATTATGAGCACATATAGGCATGTAAAGGACTATAAAAGATATATAGATGAATTAGATAGCATTATTGAGGAAAGAGATTTGCGAAATGACAAGAAAAAGACAATTCCTAGAGATTTGTATACTGACATAAAACATCGAATTACTGGGGTTGAATCTCATATAATGAATATAATGGGGGATTTAACGAACACAGCTTTATCCTATAATAAATTTAGAAAATTGGCTGATAAAAGGCAGTCTAATGGCCATGACCTAGGACTTGATTTGTTAGAAGAAAGACAGGTGTCGGCGCCAGGCACCAACTTATAAATGTATATAAATGTAGAAAACAAAAACAGAGTGCTACTAACCAAATGTTTCTCAAGATGGGCAACGATTCGTATACACTATATATGTTTTCTGAGCATATATAGTTTTTATATGATTTGAGCAATAGATAAAAGGAGGAAAACTTTTATAACGAATAATATTTTGAGTAGAATTATTTTGCATAGGAAATATACTACATAAGTTAGTTAAATCAACAATAAGCGACGGAGGTCTATAATGGAGGTTACCAAATTTCTAGTAGAATTTTGGTAGAATTTTGGGGTAGAATTTTGGTGCCTGACACCAACTTATTCTTCACAGATGGCAGAAATCGAAGAGTCCGTTCGCTATGCCACCTCTTTACTGGGTGCAAGCACCGCTATAAAAGTAGAATTTTGTGGGTATAGTTCAGGAAAGTTGTAAATGTGAGACTTATATGAAACCCTTCTTGACAGAATGGTTTTAGGTCTAAGTAATCACCGGAGAGAGTCACCGATTTATAGTGAGCTAAATGGTTGATTGACTGTAAAGATGAACTTAAAGGAGGGAAAAAAATGGAATATTTTCTAGAAGCACTAAGTAACTTCTTCAATAATGAATTTGATTATATATTTTATACAAGTTTACTAATAATAAGTAGTTGGCTATTCATTAATATCAAAAAAAGAGTTGAAGAAGTAGAGCATGAGAAAATAAAAAAAATAGACGTCACAATAGAAAACTATTATACTTTAATATGCTACTTGAAATTAGATCTTACCGATGAGAAGATAAAGACTAATATTAACCTAACTATTAGTAAAATATTACCCTTTATATCTCTGGATTTCACTAAAGAATTAATGAACTGGGAAAAGGAAGATATTGAGAATATACAAGAAAAATTGAACAAAGGTATAGTAGATTTAAAGTGTCAGCAAAGTTACACATTTAATCATGAAAATTTTTCTATTATAAGTATGATTAATGAGTGGTTTTATAAATCTGGTTTGAAAACTATTTTTATTTCTATAATTAATGTATTCATTTCATTATTTCTTTTATCTTTATTGTTATTATCATTTACTAAATCATATGATAAAGGTTTACTGGAGCTGTTTTATGTAAACATACCGTTTTTCTATATGTTTCTTATCTTTTTCCAAGTTGTATATCTTCATGATGCACAACAGATAAAAAGATGGAATTTTACAAAAACTGAGTGGAGTCTATTATATTCTGTGGCTTTAGGTCCAATATTATTGTTACCTACTTTAAATATAATCAAGTATAAGTTAATAGTAAAGATCGTGGTAATGTTACATCTAATTGTATTATTAATGATTCCAAAGATTGTTAAAAAGTTAAATAACAGGAGCAGTTTAACATAAAAGAAAGATGCCGGTGCCTGACGCCAACTTATTTACTGTTTTTAATTTGTTTGGTGCCAGGCACCAACTTCTGTTTCTAATTTGATTTCAGGTATTACCTATCGTAAGGGAGAGTGATGAAAAAATTGATAGAAGATTATTAAATAAGTATTGCTATAAATACTATAAATACTATAAATACTATAAATACTATAAATACTATAAATATTGTATTGTAAAAGCTCTCATGATAGTATTATAGTAATTGTACTTAAGGGTGTATTTTAGAGAGAACTAGCTGATATACTGAAAGGGTAAGCCTTGGGGAAGGGCCAAATAAATTGAAATTTAGGGGGATAAAAATGATTGATGCAAGTAACAAACAAGTAGAGAAAAGAGAACCTATTAAGGAGCCAATAAAGAGCAAAGAGCTAGAGAGAAGAAATGATGAGTTGATTTTACAACCGTGGGCTACAAAGTATAGTGAAGCTGATAGAGAGGTTGAGGAGCAAGAAGATGATGAAACATATAGAACTAATTATAGAAGAGATAGAGATAGAATTTTGTATTCAACAGCTTTCAGGCGACTACAATATAAAACACAAGTTCTAGTAAATTCAGCGGGCGACCATTATAGAACACGCTTAACTCATACTTTGGAAGTACAGCAATTAGCAATGAGTATTGCAGATGCATTGGGAGCTAATAGAGATTTAGCAGAAGCAATAGCATTAGGGCATGATTTAGGACATACTCCATTTGGACATGCTGTTGAAAGGGTACTTAATAAAATATTGCTATCTAAAGACCAAGGTTGTTTTTCTCATGCAATACAAAGTGCAAGATATGTTGAGCATCTTGCTACTCATAAGGGAGAACAAGGTTTAAATTTATGCATTCAAGTAAGAGAGGGTATATTAAAACATGATACAGATATATTTAAATCTGATTTTGGTGAAAATCAAAGTAAACAATGGAATTGTAGTTCATTGAATCCAGAAAGACCTGGAGGTATAGAAGCACAAATTGCTTATTGGGCAGATAAAATTGCATATTTAAGCCATGATTGGGATGATTTTAAAACTAGTGGCTTATATGATGAAGCTATCAAAGAAAAAAAAGACGAAGTAAAAGAGTTGCAGGAAATTATGAATTATCTTACTGGCAGGGAAGATAATAATTGGGAATTAAGAGATTTAATAAGAAATCTACATGAAAATTTGGTAAGCTATACTTTTAATACATTAAAGAATAGTAACATAAATGAATCTAGAGATATCATAAAATTAACTGAAAGCAATATGATGGAGCATAAATGCAATCTATGTAAGGGTAAACAAGATGCAAATAAAAAAGAAATTTTATTAAATTCATTAGTTGTCAATTTTGAAAAAGAATATAGAAGACAAGTACTAAAGGCTAGAGATCTTCTTGGACAGATTTATGCACAAAGTCCTACTGTTGCAAGAATGGATGAGAGAGCGGAGTGCATGATATCAGAAATATTTCACAAGTATGAAACCAAGGTACATTTACTTCCATGGAAAACTCAAAAGAAGATAGAAGCAGAAGGTAATAAATGTAGAGTAATTGCTGATCATATAGCATGTATGACTGATAGATATGCATATAGGGTATATGATGAGTTATTCTTATCTAGAGGAATTAATTATAAATAAACATTATATAGAGAAGTTAGTAGTATATTAAAAGTACACAGATATTAATTTAATAAAATTAAATGAAGAGATTAATGAAATATAATAGGTAAAGCATTAGTGAGATATGGCTGAAAGTCCTAAATAATAAAATATATTAAATTGAGGAGGGTGGGATTGATTATGGATGAGAGCAAACTATCTATTGAGAATTTTTTTTTGATTACAAAAAATTTATTTGCAGGCAATGAACTTTTATATATCTCTACCCCTATTACTACTGGACAAAGATTTATTGACTGGTATGATTCTATCGGTAAAAACTTAGATAGAGAGAGTAGGAAATATAGTAAAGAAATGAAAAATAATGTAGTTTATCCCAATATAGAAAATGCAAAAAAATGTATTGAAAATATAAGAAAAGCTACGAATAAATTAATTATAGATCCAACAAATCTAGAAGATGACTTACTACAGTGGACCCAAGATGAGTTTTACCAATTTTGGGATAGAGTTATTAAAGATTTAGTTGATGAAATTGTTTTTCTTGATGGCTGGGAATATAGCATTGGATGTTGTCATGAATACCTGTCAGCGGTTGAGAACAATATTAAAGCGTATAACTCAAATATGGAAGTGCTAAGTTTAGCAGAAGCAAAAAGAAAAATGAGCATGAGTATAAATATGTATGAGTCTTACCAATTACAAGAAGCTTATAAGATTAGTAATATTCTAAGCAAGCTTTTGAAATATGAAGAGAATGATAAAAAACAGTTTTTGAATAAAAGTGATCACTTAGTAATGAAAGATGAAAAATTGCATTTTCTAATATCTAATAAAATAGCAAATATCGCACAGTTTATTAGCTTTGAACCTAATACAAATTTAGTACCTAAGCATGTTCATATTAATGGCTTCCAAAATGAGAAGGTCAATACTACTGAAAAAGTGATAGAAGAACTAATTTTGTCAGCACCTTCAAAGTCTGTAAATATAAGAAGTTTTAGCCCAGAAGCTATGAAAGGTAATCGTTTAGTTTTTAATAAAACCATAAAAGAGATTGATTGTATTATGAACACTGTTAAAGAGAATTCTTTAGATGGAAAGCATTCTATTATTAATGAAAATATTAACATTAATGATGGAGGAGTTTCTGGTGTTGCATTGGGTGATGTTATCGAATTTTCTCCTGAAGATACACCTAAATGTGTTGATAAAGAAGGAGTTTGCTCTTTGCCCCGAACTATCGCTTTAAAAATATTGAGAACAGTGTATGGTTTTACTCCAGATATTAATTTTGACACAAACTATAGAATAGAGTTCAGTATTCACCCGAGTAGACAAGGAGTTAATAGGCAACATACGATAATTTGGGAGTATGAATATTATGAAAATATCAATAGTAACAGCAGGATTTTCTGGCCGAATAGGTTTTCGAAATTCATAGGAGACAAAGTATTTGGTTTATTAATTGCTGATGTATTTGGACTACCAGTACCTAAGACGACTGTTATTTCCAGAAAAATTGCACCATTTTCATTCGGAGTAGAAACTGGATTAAAGGAAAAATGGATTAGAACTTGTCCAATTAAAAAAGAACCTGGGAAATACTATACTGGGTTAAATTGGACGGATCCTTTTGAGCTAATGAGAGTTGAGGAAGCCAAAGGAGTAGAAGAAATTAATTTAGCTTCTATATTATCTCAAGATGCTGTTGAGGCAGTATTTTCTGGAGCTTCATTTGTTAGAGCAGATGAAAAAAATGATTTAATCGAAGGTGTCGCAGGTAAAGGCGATAAGTTTATGGTTGGCGAAAGAAACAAAGAAATTCTGCCTATCCATGTTATTAATGCTGTTAAAAATCTAAATGACCAGATAAGAATTCATTACAATAAATTAGGTCATGTATCCATTGAATGGGTATATGATGGTGTAAACGTATGGGTAGTACAATTAAATCAGTTGATAGTTAATAATGAAAGAGGTACAGATGGTCAGAGAGTAATAGTTGATGGAAACCCTTCTTATTATGAAAAAGTTTCTGTTAAAGATGGATTAGATCATTTAAGAGAAAAGATTGAATTATATAAGGACAAAAATATTGGCATAGAGCTAGTTGGTAATATAGGTATAACAAGTCATTTTGGTGATTTGTTGAGAATATCTAATATACCTTCTATACTAAAAAGGGAGAACTAACGAAAAGAGTCAATAGTCCTTTGGCTCTTTTATCTACTGTATGTAAAACAATTTTTAATAATATAGGCTACTAATGCTTAATACTTCAACCAATAATTTTTGCTAGAGATATGATTAGTGCCTGGCACTAATGAACTTTTCCAACTTATTTCCGCCTACTGGACTCAACTTATTTTCATCAATTTCAATTTAAAAACATGGAGGTGCTTCTTATGTATTTTGGAATTCTTGTTGATGACAATAAAAACCCTGCATTTTTATATGTAAAAGAGAAATTCGGTATAAATATAAAAAGCTACTCAAATGTAGCAAATATTATTTATGATTGCTCTTTTGCCTGCTCAAAACAACTTGCTGATTTAAATAATTTAGATATTAATGAGAATTTAGTTCATTTCTTATATGACTTATTAATTGTATGGAATTCGGGACTAATCCTTTCTGAAGATAATGACCTCACATCAGCGATACTTGATGGGATACACATTAAATATTTTGATCAATATTCTGCTATCGAGATTGAAAGTATAATACAAGTTATAGCTGAGGAAGAGACTTGTTATTATAAAAGCTTTTATTCTTTGTTAAAGCAAAATAATTTTAATTTAATTGGTTTTTTGGCTGCATATAGTTTATATGGTGACATTAATGAGTGTTATGGTAATTTATCAATTAAGCATCAACTAATGGAAATGTTAAAAATGGTAATGCCAAAACTTGAATCAGAAATAAAAAAAATTATATTATTATAGTATTATTCTTATATTTAGAAGTCATAAAGGTGTATTTATGCATTTATGCACAAGTTCGAAGTGGAGGTTTAGTGTCGGTGCCTGACACCATGACACCAACTTATTCTGGGTGGCAAGCACCGCCAAGGGGTATTCCTTTGGGGTCCAGTTCGCAGTTCGAAGGCGTCGGGAATGGCAGAGACGTTATCCGCAATATTATTAAAGGAGAAAATATGATATATAGTTATTTAGATTATCTAAAAGATAGATACGAATATAGCAAAAAAGGAGATGTTAAAGATATAAAGTTGGAAAAACATAAATTGCCACAAGAAATAAAGAATTTTTATTCTAGACGTGGAGAATGTCCATTATGCAAAATACATGCAAAACTTGTATTTGATAAAAGTGATTCGATGACCATGAGTAAAGACTATTTTACTTTAAAAAGAATCTGGGAGTGCCCAAAATGTGGATGGTGGGAGTCTTTCGAAGATTCAATTGAGGAATATGATTACATCACTAAGGTTGATTCATACCATATTGAAGAGTTAAATTATGCAATTCTGAAAAAATTTGATGAAAAAGATAAAGACCTACCTCTTGATGTACTTCTTGAAGAACTTAAGAAAAATCAAGATATACTATATGACATACATTTTTACAAGATGGAAAAATTAGTTCAACACGTGTTTACTCAATATTTTAACTGCGAAGTAAAACACGTAGGAAAAACTGCTGACGGTGGTAAAGACTTAATTATTGTTCAAAAAGATGAGCCTATTCTAGTGCAGGTAAAAAGAAGAACAAAAAAAGATGGAACTGAGTCAGTGTCAACTGTTAGAGATTTATTAGGAACTATGTTTATTGAAAATAAAAGAAAGGGAATTATTGTTTCAACAGCAGATCATTTCACAAAGCCAAGCATAAAAGTAAGAGATGACTTAATTAATGAAAAACGGCTTGATATGTTTGAACTATATGATATAGAAAGATTTTGCAGTATGCTTGATCTTTATAATAAGACCGATGAAAAAACTTGGCACAAAATAGCGAGTAAATGGTAAGACAAATAATAAATCGGATAACAATGCATTGCTGGCTCCGCTATGTTCCGACCCAAACCTTTTCACCGGGTGACAAGCACCGCCAACATAAGGTTAGAACATAAGGTTAGTGCCTGACACCATGACACTAACTTATGAACTTATGTGACACCAACTCATTGTCATCACTGACAGTGTTCTAGTAAATTTCTTTTTCATTTTCATTAACTTATCAAAGGTATCATTAGTAATTTCCAAAATGCCACCCCTTAGTTTGATTTTATTATTGATTTAACTTTTTTATAGTTTCAATTTCAAAAGGGTAAAGTAGAATTTAACTATATAAGAAAATTATTCCACATAACTCTTTAAAAACAACCCAAATCAAATTTGAGCTTCAATAATTCCATATTCAAATTTTCAGCCACAGCAATTTGCTCTATAGATAGCCCCTCATAATTATGGAGCAAATCATCTTGGATCAAAAGCTCTGCTGCAAACTTATTAGCTTCTATCTCAAACTTATTTTTTACAAATAAAGTATTTGATGTAATGAAGATGATATTTACCTTAGGGTGCAGCAGGGCATGGCCTAATTCGTGGGCACAGACAAGGTGCTGCTCTTCTGAAGGTAGGTCTTCATTGATATGAATGTATTTGCAGCGCTTATTGTATTCATAATAGCCCCTGATCTTTGCAAGTTTCTCAAAGATAACTATTATATTTTTCTCTTTAGCAATTTCAAAAGGGTTATTTGTTTTATGTTTTTCTATAATCTGCTTAACATAAGCACAAATGTCCATAAGATTCCCCCGTCCCCTTTGTACCTTTATTATTATCTAATCTTTCTTTGGATTTCTGTAGTAGATTGTTTTGTTTTTTATTTATTGTCTTGCAATCCTATCTTACTCTTCTGAAAATCATTTCTTCATGCCCAGATACTTCACGCTCTATACGATCTAGCTTTTGGGAGTCTTGCTTATATCCATCAAGTAAAGCAGCTAGCTTTTTACCTTAGTCATTTTCTATCTTGGTTACTGTTTGTTTAATGCTAGATATTTCTTGTTGGAGACCAGCTACTTGATTTTCCAGTACTTCAAATCTATCATCTATCTTTTTAAATCCTTCTTTCATTTCAGAATACATCTTCGTAATAAAGTCAAATAGTTTATCTTCGTTACTCATTTTCATCACCCAGTATATTTTATTGGCTATTTTATAAGCTTCAGCTTAGCAATATCATAAAGATTTTCTTTTGTCACAGCTTCAACAGCATTTAATTTATCAATAATACTATCAAGCTTTTCATTAGTTTCAAGTCGAGTTCTTAAATGAAATAATTCCTGTTCATTTTGAAACTGCTTATGCTTTATGAATTTCACATCGTCACAAAGCGTATTAAGCTTAGTGGGGATTTCTATATGCTTTGCACCATTAGCTGCTTCAATATCATCTATTTTAGTACCTAGCTTATCAACTTTAGCTTCTAACTTGTCAAATCTATCACTGGTTTCTTTTTTTAACTCTTTTAGTTCATTCAAAACTTCCTGCAATATCTTTTCCATGAAAACTAATCCTCCTTATTGTTTTTTCTATATTTCTTAGGAGTATATTTTTTATTTGTTATTTTAGTGATTCTCATTGAGTTTTCAAGGGATAATCTAAGAGCTTCCCTAGATTCATCGTCAAGGGGTTCTCCATCAAACATGAGAGCACCTTGGCTTTCTAGTTGTTTCATCATTTTTTCAAGTTCTTTAGCAATATCTTTTTCATCTTTTTCGGTTAGGTCACTATTAATTTTATTATCTATTTTAGGATTTTTTATATCGGATCTGCCAAGGAGGTAGTCGATTGTAACATTAAAAAAATCAGCTAAAACTTTTAATGTATCTGAATCAGGCTTTCTTTGACCCGTTTCATACATAGCAACGGTACTTGGAGATAAGCTTAATAATTTGGCTAATTCTCTTTGTGTTAAGTCTTTCTCTTGTCTTAGCTTTTTTAATATAGATTCCAAATTTAAGCCTCCTTTTATATTTTATTATATATTTTAGTCTAAATATATCACTGTGTGTGAGCGTTGACAACTTAAATAAGGTATGCTCACGAAAAAGGAAGAATGTTTAAAAATATATTGACATGTTCACACAACGTGATATAATGTATTTAAATAATTGATCACATATTGTGAACAAAATGAGGTGAGGATTTGAAACCATTAGCAGAATATAGAAAGCAGAAAAATATGACTCAACTACAATTGCACAAGGCGACAGGGATTCCAGTTAGTTCAATAGCTATGTATGAAACAGGACAAAGAACTCCCAGCTTAGCAAGAGCAAGAAAGCTTGCAGATTACTTCGATGTTTCTACTGATGATATTTTTTTTGGAAACAAAGTTCACGAAAAGAGAGCAATAACTATAGGTAATCAATCAAAGCTAGCATAAGGGTGTGGTTAGTAGGTTTAGGAGAGGAAAGATGAAGGATGGAGGAAAAATTAAAACAAAGGATTATAGAGTTAGAAAAGAAGGTGGCTGAACTGGAAGGACGAGTTCCAGCACAACGGAAATTCATATAAAGCTGAAACTTTAAAATTAAGCTTTTATGTAGCCTATAAGCAGATCACTAATGTCTATTTCTAGAGATTTAGCTAGACTTTCAACTTGCTCGTGAGTAATTTTACTTGAGTCACCCCTTTCAAGCCTTGAAATAAAACTTGTGCTTTTAAGCCCTAAGCGTGTGCATAATTCTTTTTGAGTAATCTTTTTCTTTTCCCTAATCTTTATAACATTAGTACGTATATAGAAAAGATCATCGTCTATATAAAAAATTTTAGGAGCAATTTTGGCACGTTTTACATTGTACGCAGTTACACCTGTAGTTTTAAATTGAAAATCTACTGAATAATTTTGTTTCTCTGTTGAGTTGTTTTTAGTTTCTTCTTTATATTTTGAAACAGACTTAACAATATTTTTTAAAAAGTTTAGCATAATGGCACCCCCTTCGTGTTTAAAGTTCTACATTAATTAAAGGATACCTGCAAAAAACGAATTACAAATTTCGACAGAGTCAGCATAAGGAGGGTGGGGGAGGTGCTTCTTTGGTATCTCTGTGGGGGTGTGAGTAAAAAGGTTTAGGAAAGGAGGGGTGAGAGGGTGGAAAAGAAGGTTGTTAAACTGGAAGAGCAAGTTCCTGCACAGCGAGTAATTGTTGAGTATATAACAAAGGATTTGCTAAAAAGTTATTCACTTAGAGAAGCGTTAAATATTTTAAAAACTATAGAAACAATTCTTAGAAAGATGCAAGAACATGGGATTAAAGATGGTGCTGCAATAGATACCATACTTTATTCTCAAGTACTGTTGATACATACAAGGGGTTAAAGAAATAAGATAGACCTTTGCAAATCATTTGCCAAATACCGACAATCAAAACCAATATAAGGAGGATGAAAATAAATGCCATGTGAAGAGATAAAGGACATTTTATTTAAACAGTTGGAATTGCTAGCAGAGATAAATATAAGGTTAACAGCTCCAAAAACAAGTGAGGAAAAGTATGAGCCTGAACTCATAACAAAAAATGTTTTAGCTATGGTTGAGATAGCTAAACTGTTTAATCTTTAGCAGGTAAATCAATTTTACTATAGTTTCTTTGGTGTCTCTGTGGGGTGTGATTAGGAAAGGAGGGGTGAAGGATGGAGGAAAAATTAAAACAAAGGGTTGAAGAGTTGGAAAAGAAGGTGGCTGAACTGGAAGAACGAGTTCCAGCACAGCTAATTAAAGAAATAAAGCCCGATTATTTATCAAGACTATCTCAAGAGAGTCTATGGACGAAAGCAGTTAGAAAAGAAATTATAGGTGTATTAAAACGTAACGGGGCATCCTTTGGATTAGCGCAAGAAGTTTTAGAGACAACTAAACTTTCGCTAGAAAATACTATGTTATCTAGACTGATAACTCCTAAGAAGGTATCAGTAGACTTAGAAAAAGGAGATGAGGATAGATGAAAAAATATAAGGAACTTGCTGAAATGATAGAAAAACATATTCATATGCAGATGAAAAATCCCAAGGAGGCACTTTGCAAAGATGTTGCATATGCAATGGAAATGTGGAATTCGTCAGTAGTTAGAGCAGATAAGGAAGATGAAAAATTTACAGGCGAAGAAAAAGAACAACTTTATACAAAAATGCTTGAATATGCTGAAATGCTGTTAGAACCAGCTCTAAGTACACCGAATGAATATGGAGTATATAGAGGATTGTATGTATTTCACATTCATTCAACAATGAAAATGAATCTTGAAGAAGTACAGAACATCCAGAAGGGTCAGCTCTAGGGTTTTGCTGTAAAGCGTTCCCAAAATAGCGACAATCAAAACCATCTTAGGGGGGAGTGGTGTTTCTTTGGAGCAAAAGGTTAAAGCTTTAGAAAAAAGCTGGAAAAAACTAAATTGGCAAGCAGTACCACAAATACCTAGAATAGTACAACCAAGTATTTTCATAGTGTTTAGTACGGGGGTGGGGGATGTGAAGGTAAATATTTATATAGGAGACACCAAATTTGAAGATTTATCTCTTGAGGAACAAAATGAAGTGGGGCAGAAAATAGCTGCTGTTTTTGCAGAGATCAAATTCAACAAGCTATTTCAATTAATAGAAGATAATGACCCCAGGGCAAAGGAATATTATGAGCAATTAGTAGATTGTATTGTAAAAAATTAAGGGGGAGAAGCGATGTTTGGTAAAAAGTTAAGTGATTATTCCATAGAGGAGCTTGTCAAAGAGATTGTATGTAGAAAGCATACCAGTATTCTAAAAGCGGACAAGCATCAAGTATTCCAAGTGAAAAACAATCAAAAGAGAATTAGGGAAAAGGGACCTGCCGTAGTACTAGTGATCAGAGAGGAGGCATAGTTGGTGCTAGAAATAGCTTTGAAGGGAGGTGTCCCATGATTACCTTCGATAGAACACCCGTAATTAAAGGAGAGAGTATTAAAATCTATTGTTTTACAGGGAAAGTAAAAGATTTGAAAACTTATCTTAGAGGAGAGAAAGAGAAAGCAGGAAAGATAAATTAATTATTTACACTATATCACCTGAGTCAAGTCTTTACCATGAACATTTATGCAGGAAGGAAGGGGAAAACATGTATAGATTTGCAAGAGAAAAGGCTGGGCTGACAAGAGAACAGGCAGCTGAGTATTTGCCAATATGCGAGAGAACAATAGCCAAAATTGAGCATGGAGAAATGACTCCATTGCCAGCAGTAGCGGATAAAATGAATGATGTCTACGGAGTACGCCATTTAAGCATGTGGTACTGCAAAGAAGAGTGTCCTATAGGGAAGAAATACTGCTACGAAATATTAAACAATGTGGATCTATCACCTATGGCAATCCTTACAAAGTATCGACAGGAGGCTAAAGAAGCACAAGAAGGCTTAGATCGATTAACTGAGCTGATGCTAAATAAAAAAGGTGAAGCAGATTGCACCAAGGAAGAGCTTGAGGAAATAAGGCATTGGGGACTTGAATTGCTTGACTTAGAACATGTTATAGAAACCTTTAAGCTAAGACTTTGGGATTTTCTAAATGTAGGGGAGCTTATTAAACAGCATAATGAGAAATGTATAAGAGAAAAGTACGTCATAAAAGAAAATAACCGACCAGCGGCAACTGTATCGGCTATTTAGTAAGTAAATTGATAATATTTGTATCTTTATTATAGCATACTTAGCAGTTTAGATAAAGACCATATGTGTGCTGTAATAAGAAGATCGGAGGATGGCTATGGGAATCATAGGCTGTTGCAATGATTTTAAAAAATGCTCAGATGAAGCCAAGTGTATTAAAAAAGATCAGGACTATATTTTGGGAGAAAAGTGCTTATATGAAGAAAACTTAAAAAAAGGGCTTAATTTTTATACTACATACAATGAAAATAATGCTGCCAGGAAAAGAGAATACGAATTACAGATAAAGGATACTGTGAAGGAATTAAAGACTGAGATTAAAAGCACCAAAGAAGCAAGAGCAGCAGATCACAACTATATTTGCATCGATGGGAGATATTTTGTTATAGGAAAAAGGTCTGGTTATCAAGGCTACACCCTGTTTCTTGAAAAGGATGTTAGAGAAGAATTAGGCAAGTTATTCCGTAAACTCTCTGTAGAGTTTACGGATACGCCTAATGAAAAATTGTTTATAGATGAAAAGTGGGCAGATGATAACCCTGCTTGTTATAGAGCAATCCTATGTATTGGGTCAGAAGAGAATAGGTACAACATATCTAATTATAACTATAGAGCTTTAACAAATAGCACAGCAAGGGCAATAAAAGCGTTTTTAAATGATGCAGGCTTAAGCGTGATGATAGAAACCATAGGTAGGGGTATCAAGAGTACGCCTAATTACAATAAACAAAAGACTACACAGAAGGTCACTCCCCCTACCAAAGCACCTAAAAAAGAGATTGTACAAACACCATCGATACAGCCAGCACAGCAGCTTTCATTTGAAGATTTAGGCTTATGTATCTAGATTTATTTTATAGAGGGGGAGAAGTGATGCAGAGGGTTAAAAAAATCAATGATTATATTAAGATACTAGAAAATAAAAATGTTCCTGAGTCAAAACGAGATTTGGCTGCTCTTCATATCAAACAGAATATGAATCTAGAGTGTCATGAATGTAAATACAGCCTATTTAATAGGGGAGAATGTTATGGGAAAAAGGGCGGTAATCCATGCTTAGTATTTAAGAAAGCAGAAAGACAAACAGCTTTATAAGGGGGAGTATTATTATGGCAAATCCACAACCAACAGATGCACACCTAAGAATTGCCCATGTTATAACAGAAGAAATTATGATGAGGGATTTCACTAAAAGACAGCGGAGTATCTTAGACTTAGTTTTAAGGCTTTCATGGGGATGCAATAAAAAAGAAGCTATTATACCAAAGCTGAGGTATTTTGAGCTTTGCGGAATACCACAAACTAAAATCAAATCAGAGATCACTTATTTAGTCAATGCTAGAGTAATATTCTGGGAAGAATCAACCAATCAATTTTGGTTCAACAAGAACTATGAAGAATGGAAAATTTCTATAGTAAAGGGATATGATAGAAATTTCTTAGCAGAATTAATCTATTTAAATGTCAAAAACACTGTGGATAAACCTGTTGATAACCATGTGGATAAAGAAACTTTAAAAACAGAAGAACTTCCTAAAATGGGAAGTGACTTCCCAAAAGGGGAAGAAAGTTCCCATTTAGAGAGGGGAAGTAACTTCCCAAAAGAGGAAGTTTTAAAGTCGTCAAACCCAGTGGTTTCAAAGGGTGAAGGCGTGTATAAAGAAATTATTAAAGAAAGTAATACTACTATTACTATTAAGGAAACCCAGTCAGATGAATTAGAAAAAGATTCCCAAGGCACTGGTGACTTTCAACCAGCAGAAAGTGAGGTAGAGGAGAAAAACGTAAATCGCTTAAGAGAAATAGAAGGTTATTATGCTGCTAATGTCTTAAGGCGAAATATAATAGGCAGTGTTGACTTGAAACTGATACTAGAAGCCTATCGTAAATATCCGACTGACTTTATTTTGTCCTGCATAGAACATGCTGTTAAGCAGAATAAGGAGCGTAATGGCAAGATCACAATAAAAAGTTTCAGCTATTTTGTACCAATCCTCGAGGATGAGTGGGAGAAATATCAAATACGAGAGGCTAGTAAAAATGCAGCACCTGTACAGCAAGACAACAAAGATTTTAAGAACAAAAGTACATCTGGACCTAAAAAATACAGCACTAGGTTTCATTTAGTTGAGAGCAGGGGAAGCAATTATACCAACGATGAACTTGAGGAAAAATTGCTGAAGAAAGAGAGAGTCCAAGCATAGGGGGAATGAATTTGAGAATAGCATTATCGTTGAACTCAACGGAATGGCAGGAAGGGGGAATGTTTAGTGGATGCTAAAGATTTAATGAAAATATTGCAGATAGTAAAAGAAGATGCAAGTATACAGGTGGAAACATTTGATAAAAACGGTAAAAAGGTATTGCGTAGGCATATAACTAGTATTGGACTGTCTACAGATTTAGACATGGTGATTATCGAGATAGATGAATAGTTTAGAAAATGTGACATTATGTACCTTAGTGGGGTTCTCTAGGAGTAATTGCTAGATACATATAAGAAAAAAGAATTGTGTTAATTATCGTAGATAAATATGTTGTCTTATAATAAGTAAAACGCAAGAAAAATATAACAGGTAACACTATTACTACAAGTGCTATTTTATATTTGGTAGTTGAGCCAAAAAATTTCACTAACTTGGTTTTATATGAGTATTTTCTTTCAAGCATATAGAGGAGTAATATGGAGAGGCTTGGATAAAAAAATAGTGATAAAAGATTCATAACAAACACAACCCTTCAAATAAAATGTAAGTTAATTATAGCATAGCAATTTTAAATACACTATGCACTAAAATAAGATTTAATGTCGCACTTCAATAAATAGTTAAAATAAATAAAGCAAAGAAGGTGGAGAGGATGAAGTGCCATGCTTGCGGGAGGTCGGTCAGAAATGTAATAGGACTAATAAGAATAGGTCATAAACACTACTGCAGTAGATGTTTAAGTAAGATAAGAGTTAAGGAGACAGGGAAAAAGGTTAAGTTGTATACAAATCTAGGATCGAGGTGTTTTGTAGAAGTGTGGGAGCGCGGGTATACAACAGTTCAAGAGTACAATTTACAGGAACTTAAGATAGGTTAGTGGGAGGAAGTATGGAGACAGTTAAGTGCAAACATTGTGGCAGGACATTATGTGAATTGGAAGGAAAGATAAAAATCAAGTGTAGAAAGTGTGGACATTGGAATTATATACAGACAAAAGAAGCGGCTCAAGCAGCCCAGAGTGAATGATACTCTGGGTTTTTGCTTTTTATAGAAGGGAGAGGGTAAAATGAGTGTAGCTAAAAAGAAAGAGATAAATATAAATCAGGTAATAAAAAAGACAGCACAGGAGACTGTCAAAGAATTAGAGAAAGCACGATTAATCAAAAAGGATGGGAGCAGCTTTTTTCAAAAAACGGAGAAACTATTGTATTCATATCCAAGTCTAAAAGAAGCACTAAAACAAAAAGAAGCAGATATTCAGTATCTACAGAAATATGGACCACAAAATAGATCTAAGTCTATTGTATTTTATAGTACTGGGGGAGGAGGAAAAAGAGAAGAAGAGGAGTATACAGAATTACTAGAAGCATATAGATCTGCTAAAGAAAGGACCGAAAGATTACTAAGTAAAATCGAAAGGGCATTAAAGAGTGTTGAAAATCATCAGTACTATAAATTAATTGAGCTAAGATACTTCAGTGATGAAAAACTTGAAGTTAAGGAAATAGCTGAAAGGTTAAATGTAAGTGAGAGAACTGTCAGTAGACATAGGAAAAATCTTATAAACAAAATACAGGTATTGGTGTTTGGGGCTGATGCATTGGAGTAGTTACTCCTTTACATGAATATGGAGGTAGAGACTTTTAAATATAAAATAAAATATAAACGGTATAGTATAGTAAGCAAGTAAGATGTATAATAATATAAAGGAGTTTACTCCTTAATCAGTCTTTTGGATTCAATGGGGCAAAAGAAAAGCAGGTGCTGTGAACATCTGCTTTTCTGCTTTACATAAATATGGTAGGTAGAGATTTTTTACATGTAAAATAAAACTAAAAGGTAGGGTATATTAAGTGAATAAAGTGTATAATAATATTAAGTAAAGTCTACTTACTAGTAGACAAAATTGCCGAGGTTCAATTGACAAAAAGAAAAGCAGGCGGGCTGGCCTGCTTTTCTTTTTGACCTTTTTTATTTGTCCGAAATGTGTCCGAAAGTTGTCCTTCCAGGCACTTGGTATCCATGTTATTATGATAGTGTGGAAAAGCCGTAAACAAGTTAAATATACTACTTCCCCTGATAAACCCTACTGAATGTTATTAATTCAGCGGGGTTTTTTTATTGAGAGGTGATATTATGAGAGCAATAGGCAAGAGAGTATTTGTAAACTACTTAAATAAAATCAACAGAGAAGAAAAAGAAAGGCAAACAAAGCAGTTCAAGGAGCTTCAAGAAAATAGTTGTTATAAGTGTCCTTATAGCACCTGGACTGGTGTGAAGTTATTTTGTATGATGCCAAGATGTATCAATAAACAAACTGATAGATCAATAGATGAAAGAGAAAAGGAGTTGATTTAACATTTATATTAAAAAAATTGATGATAAAATCAAAGAAATCAAAAGTAATACAGAGAAGCAAATAAAGTATTTAGAAGAAATGAAAGAACTAATACTGACTACCAGTAGTACGCTAGAAGAGATAATATTGAAAAAGTATTTAGAACTACAAAGTGTGGCTGACACATCAAAATGGTTGAATCAAAAAGGCTATAGAGTCAACACTGGTAAAGGTAATAGAAAATATATTTCTAATGATATTACTAAAATAATAAATGATAAGCATTGTAATGCCTCGGATAAGTTGAAAGAATTTGCTAAGGCACTATACAAAAAGAATTATAATTACTCAAAGAAAGTTTTTTAACAGTGGGCTATGGAGCTCTTTTTTTATGGCGTTAATTTTGAAATAGTAGGTGGTGTCAATGAATACAGTTGAGCCGATCAGGGATATAGATGTGGTATATGATATTGCTGAATACCTTAGAGTACGAAATCAGAGAGACTATGTGATGTGGATGTTTGGAATTCATACTGGATTAAGAATCTCTGATATTTTGAAGCTGAGGGTGAGAGATGTAAAAGACAAAGAGTTTATCTACTTGAGGGAAAAGAAAAGAAAAAAAGAAAGAAAGATTATTTTGCATTATGATTTAAGGCAAATCATAAATGAGTATATTCATGATAAAGAAAACTACGAGTATCTTTTCAAGTCACGGAAAGGAACAAATCAACCAATAAGTGCAGTACAGGCATGGAGGATAATTAAGGGTGCAGCAAAAGCTTTTGGAGTAGAATGTGTTGCAACACATTCCATGAGAAAAACTCACGGATATATTATTTATATCTTATCAGAGAAAGATCCTGTAGCAGTAAAAGAAGCACTGAACCAAGGGGATGTTTCGTCAGCTTTAAGATATATTGGTGTGAGACAGGATATGGTTGATAAGCATGTGAAGAAGTTGGGGGACTATATAAGCCAAAAGCGGAAGTAATTTCTTCTTATGTCTTTAATGTAATAAAAAAAGACGACATTACATTGGCTGATAAAAATACTGGACATATATAAGTAGCAAAAAATATTTGCGAATGTAAAAATATCACTGTTTTATTACATTCAAATAAGAAAAAAACACGGGTCCTTCTGGAAAAGTCGAAGACCAGCGGGTACTCTCGACCCCAAAATCCGTCTAGATTCAAAAAAAATTTATTTGCCATTTCCACTACCAAGGAGGGGATGTTATGAAAGAAATAAACTCTAAAAAAGTTGAATCTGTTGATAGTGTAACTGTATCCAGTGGTGTGCTTGCTGATCTTTTTAGTTTGACTGATAGAAGAGTAAGGCAGCTAAGTGAAGAGGGTATTTTGGTCAAAGTTAAAAGAGGGCGATACAGTTTAGCTGATAGTGTAAAAAACTATATTATTCATATCAAGACAAACCAAGATATACAAGACAGTAAAAGTGAAGCTGCAGTAGATCTAGAAGAAGAAAAAGCTCTTCATGAAAAAACCAAAAGAGAAATTGCTGAATTAAAGCTTGCTGCCATGAGGGGTGAGATGCATCATTCAGAAGATGTTAAAAGAGTGATGAATGATATGCTAACTTCTTTTAGAAGCAAAATTTTAGCGATGGCTTCAAAGCTAGCTCCAGCACTGATCGCTAGAGACGATATAGGGATAATTCAAGAGCTTATCAAAAAAGAATGTTTTGAAGTGTTAGATGAGCTATCTAGTTATGATCCAGCAGCTTTTTATGGTGAAGATTATATTGATGTATGTGATGATGATATGGATATAGAAGTGCAGGGTAATAGGGGTGATAAAAATGTTGAGAAGGAAGAAAACATCGAGGAAGATTAAGAGCAAAACCATAAAGGTATTTGAAAATATTGTTAAAATCATGGCTCCACCACCAAAGCTATTAGTATCGGAGTGGGCAGATACGTATAGAAAGCTTTCTCCTGAATCATCGGCAGAGCCGGGGCAATGGAGAACAGATAGAGCACCTTATCAGAAGGAAATCATGGATGCACTAAACCAGCCTACAGTTGAAACAATTGTAATTATGTCTTCATCACAAGTAGGTAAAACAGAAATAATCAATAATATCATTGGCTACTACATAGATTATGATCCAGCACCTATTTTACTTCTGATGCCAACACTTGATTTAGCACAGACTTACTCAAAGAAAAGATTAGCTACTATGCTAAGGGATACTCCAGCCCTTAGAGGAAAAGTAAAAGACTCTAAAAGTAGGGATAGTGACAATACATTACTAGAAAAAGGATTCCCAGGAGGATATATTGCTTTGGTAGGTGCTAACTCTCCAACAGGGTTATCCAGTAGACCTATAAGAATACTCTTAGCTGATGAGGTGGACAGATTTCCAGCCAGTGCCGGATCGGAGGGTGATCCCCTTAGCTTGGCAGAAAAAAGAACCAAAACCTTCTGGAATAAGAAAAAAGTATTTGTATCAACACCAACAGAAAAAGGTATTTCAAGGATTGAGTCAGAGTACGAGGGCAGCAGCAAAGAAGAATGGTGTTTGCCTTGCCCCTTATGTGGTAGACACCAGCCACTTAAATGGGCACAGATCAAGTTTGAGGATACAACAATGGAGTGCAAGTTCTGTCGGGAAAGATTTACAGAGTTTGAATGGAAGGCTGGCAAAGGCAAGTGGGTTGCTCAGGATGAGGATAAAATCAAAACCAAGAGGGGTTTTCATTTAAATGCCTTAGCTAGTCCTTGGGAACGATGGGAAACCATTATAAAAGAGTTTAAAGACGCTAAAGCAAAAGGAAGAGAAGCGTTAAAGACTTTTGTCAATACCTATCTAGGAGAGAGCTGGGAAGACTTAGAAGGAGAAGTGAATGATGAGGAAGCTTTAATCAAGCGTAGAGAAAGATATGGATGCCCGGTTCCAGAAGGTGTATTACTGCTTACAGCTGGCGTAGACGTTCAAGATGATAGGCTGGAGGTAGAAGTTGTTGGTTGGGGAGTCGGCAAAGAAAGCTGGGGTATTGAGTATAAAATTTTTTATGGTGATCCTGGACAAGATTTTGTATGGAATGAACTAGACCAATATCTAATGCATGAATGGAGTTTTGGAAATGGAGAAGATGTTGGCATTTCTTGTGTTTGCATTGACTCTGGCGGTCATTATACTAACGAAGTATATAAATTTTGTAAAGCTAGAGAACATCGCAGGATATTTGCTATCAAAGGATATGGTGGTTCAGATAAAGCTTTTATAGGGAAACCATCCAGGAGCAATAGAGAAAAAGTTGCTTTGTTTCCTTTAGGGGTAGATAAAGGGAAGGAACTAATTATTTCTAGGATTAAAGTGGCTTTTGAAGGACCAGGATACTGTCACTATCCGATTGAACAGGAAAAAGGTTATAACGAAGAATATTTTAAGGGGCTTTGCAGCGAGAGAAGAGTCATTAGGTATTCCAAAGGGAGACCTAAAATTGAGTGGATTAAAAAGTCAGGAGTTCGGAATGAACCCTTAGACTTAAGAAACTACGCTGGTGCAGCTCTTGAGATATTGAATCCTAATTTTGAAATTCTACAGAAAATGTATAAAAAAGGTAAGATAAGTGATCAAAGCAAATCCTTACAAGGAAGTGCAAAAAAAAAGAGAAGAACAATATCAAAAGGTGTTTAATAGGTCCTAGTCCAGGGCTTTTTATTTTATTTAAGAAAGTTGGTGTTGGATATATGGCTGCATGGACATTAGAAATAGCAAAAAAGCACTTGAATGCATGGCTTAAGGCAGAATTAGCGGTATCGACAGGACAAAGCTATAAGATAGGCAGTAGACAACTTACTAGAGCAAATTTAAGTGAAATTAAAGGACAGATAAAGTTTTGGAGGACAGAGGTTGAAAAATTAAAGCCAAATTCAAAGGGCCCTAGGCGTGTCATGAGGATAGTTCCTAGAGATTTATAAAGTTAGGGGGTGAAAGTTTGAACATCATTGACAAAATGTATGCTGTAATAGCTCCTAAAGAGGCTTTAAGACGCACCGTTGCAAGAAAACATTTGGAAGTCTTAAACTCAGGATATTCCCATCATGGAGCCAGCAGGACAAAGAAAAGTCTGTTGGGGTGGCTCAGCACAGGTGGCTCTGCAAAGGAAGATATTGCTGATAATTTGGCATTACTTAGAGAGCGATCAAGAGATTTATTTATGGGCGTTCCTTTGGCGACAGGTGCTATTAAGACTACACGAACTAATGTTGTAGGCAGTGGCTTAAAACTGAAGGCACAAATTGATGCTAAATTTCTTGGAATGTCCGATGAAGAGGCGGATGAATGGGAAGAGAAGGTAGAAAGAGAGTTTTCTCTTTGGGCAGATTCAGTACATTGTGATGCCCAAAGGCTTAATAATTTCTATGAGCTTCAACAACTGGCATTTTTATCATGGCTAATGTCAGGGGATTGTGTAGTATTGCTGCCGGTTATATCACGACCCAACATGCCCTATGATTTAAGAATACAGCTGATAGAAGCTGACCGTGTCTCTACACCATACAATAAAAAGAATGAAGATAAGATAGTAAGTGGTGTTGAAATAGGAAGACATGGTGAGGTGCTTGCTTACTATATTTCAAAGAAACATCCCTTATCAAATTCAAACTTAAGAAATGAATGGATCAGGGTTGAAGCGTTTGGCAAAGAAACGGGAAGACCTAATGTATTGCATTTAATGGAGAGCGAAAGACCAGAGCAGTATAGGGGTGTTCCAATACTAGCACCAGTGATAGAAAGTTTAAAACAACTAGGCAGATATACGGAAGCTGAGTTAATGGCAGCTGTTATTTCAGGCATGTATACTGTTTTTATTAAAAGTGAAAACCCTACCGAGGGGCAGCTTGGTCAGGTAATTCTAGATGAAGATCGAGTAGATGATAAGGACGAGAATAGTTATGAACTAGGGAATGGTGCCATTATTGCACTAGGGGAAGGTGAGGATATAAAAGAAGCCAACCCAGGAAGACCTAACACAGCCTTCGAAGGATTTGTTACAGCGGTGAGCAGACAAATCGGATCGGCTCTTGAAATACCTTATGAACTATTGATAAAACATTTTACAGCTTCTTATTCAGCAAGCAGAGCAGCACTACTTGAGGCTTGGAAGATGTTTAGGATGCGTAGAGCGTGGTTAGCATCTGATTTTTGTCAGCCGGTATATGAAGAATTTTTAGTTGAAGCAGTAGCAAAAGGTCGGGTGAGTGCACCTGGCTTTTTTAATGATCCGATGGTAAGAAAAGCTTATTCAGGAGCCAAGTGGAATGGTCCATCTCAAGGGCAAATTGACCCACTAAAAGAAGTCAGAGCCGCAAATGAAAGGGTTTTGGGTGGTTATAGCACACGGGTAGATGAAACCATTGAACTGACTGGTGGTAACTGGATGAGAAATCATAGACAAAGAGTAAAAGAAGAAAGAATGAGGAGGGAAGGAGGCTTGATCGTAGATGAAAAAAGTCAACAAGTTTTAGAAACAAAAGAATTAGAAGAAGATTAAAGGCTGCTATAGAGCAGGGAGGTAATAATCGTGGCAAGGATAGAGATCAAAGGAACGATAGTATCAAATGACGATAAATGGATATATGAATGGCTTGAAATGGATGCTACAAGTCCAAGGGATGTAAGTAATGCGATTGAAAAAGCTAATGGTGAAGATTTAGAGTTAGAAATTAATAGTGGCGGTGGTTCAGTATTTGCTGGATCAGAAATCTATACCTTATTAAAAGACTATCAGGGAAATGTGACAGCTAAAATACTAGGAATAGCTGCTAGTGCTGCGAGTGTAATAGCGATGGCAGCAAAAACTATAAAAATATCTCCAACAGCACAAATCATGATACATAATGTGTCATCAAGAGCATGGGGTGACTACAGAGATATGCAGCAGCAATCAGAGGTTTTAAAGAATTATAACACATCCATTGCTAATGCCTACAGACTAAAGACTAATATGGATGAAAATCAGCTATTAGAGCTAATGAACAAAGAAACATGGTTAAATGCCCAACAAGCAAAGGAATTGGGTTTTGCTGATGAGATTATGTTTGATGATGCAAACCAATTGGTGGCCGGTATCAATACATCAGTGTTACCACAAGAGGTAGTAAATAAGATTAGAAACTATATGCATAAACCTTTAGACAGTGGCAAAGCAGCAGTAGTGGAGGATAAGAAGAATGAGGAGGAATCTGTAATGACAGTAGAAGAAATGAAAAACAAGCATCCAGAACTGTATAACCAAATTCTTAATGAAGGTAGAAACCAAGGAATTCAAAATGAAAGAGCTAGGATGCAAAATCTAGATGATTTAGCGATGCCCGGCAATGAAGAAATTATTAATAAAGCAAAGTACGAAAGTGGAATTACTGCTGAAGAAGCTGCTATGCAGATCATTAAGGCAGAAAAAGCAAAAGGCAGTGCCTTTCTAGAAAATAGAAAGAAGGATGTAGAGGATTCAAATGTCAACGGTATTGACGGTGCACCAGCACCACAAAATCATGAAACTAAGGCACAACAAGAGGAAAAAGAAGCTGAAGAGCTTGCTAATGCAGTAAACAAGAGGAGGGGAATCTAATGTACAAAGTTTTAGGAGAATTTATACCTGATAATCTTATTGCCGGTAACGAGTTTCCCATTTTGACTAAGGGAATTACATTAGCAAAAGATCAAGGGGTGTTATTAAGAGGTACGGTGGTAGGGATTGTCACAGCTACAGGATTAGGAAAAATTGCTGATAAGTCTGAAAGTGATGGAGCACAAAATCCTTATGCCATTTTAACAGATACGGTAGATACTGGGGAAGATGATGTAGTCACAACAGGTTATATTAGTGGACTGTTTAACGCAAAAGCCCTGATCTTTGGTGGGGAAGATACTGCTGCAGATCATGAAATTGAGTTAAGAAAACTAGGAATTTACTTAAAAGAAAGTCTTTAGATAAAAGAATGAGGAGGAGAAAAAAACTATGGGCAATATAAATATTTACAGCACCAGAACCATGATGAAGGCCATCAAGCTAATGAAACCTGTACGAACATTCTTAAGAGATACTTTTTTTCCTAAGTACGAAACCTTTCTAACTGAGCATGTGGATGTAGACTATAAGAAGGGAAAAAGAAAGATGGCTCCTTTTGTGGCACCTAGAGTTGGCGGCGTGATAATGGATAGGGAGGGTTATGTGACCAATACCTATAAAACACCTAAAATTGCTCCTACAAGAGTGACAACACAGGATGATATTTCTAGAAGAGTGATGGGGGAGGATGTATATAGTACAAGAACACCTGAAGAAAGGGCTAGGGAATTGCTGGCCCAGGACTTAATTGAATTGGATGATTATATTACTAGAAGAGAGGAATGGATGTGTAGAGAGGTATTATTTGGCGGTAAGGTGGTTATGAAAGGTGAAGGTTTTGAACAGGTGCTAGATTTCAATTTTACTAATAAAGAAATATTGGCAGCGGGGGCTCTATGGACGGCTGATACATCTGATCCGATTGCAGATATGAAGAGATGGAGACTTAAGATTATTCAAAAGACGGGTATGACTCCAAATATTTGTATTATGGCATCTGATGTTGTAGATACATTTATTAACCACGGCAAGGTGCAAAAATTATTAGATATTCAAAGATTAAATATAGGAGCTATTGAGCCTTCAGTAAAAGCTGAAGGTATTACTTTTATTGGGAAATTACCTTTGCTGGGCTTAGAAATATATAGTTATGATGAGTGGTTCCTTGACGATACCGGCGAAGAACAACCAATGGTGCCGGAAAAGCATGTGCTTATGGGGGTTACTGGCTCAATGAAGAGACTTTATGGTGCTGTCACTCAAATCGAGAATGGTCAGTTTGTAACTATCGAAGGAATAAGGATTCCTAAATCTTGGGTTGATGAGGACAATGAGGTAAGAAAACTTAGAATAGCCACTAGACCACTTCCAGTACCTGAGGATGTTGATAGTTGGCATAATGCCATTGTTAAATAAGGGGGTGATGTGATTGGCATTGATAGCTAAGTCTACAGTAACGAATCGTGATAAAGAAGGAAACCTTGTTGAATTTAAACAAGGGGAAGAAATAAAAGGTCTTGATAAAAAAGAAGCAGCTAGATTGATAGACTTAGGTGTAGCTGAAGAAGGTAAAGCATCACAAAGTACAGAGGAAGATGATAAAAAAAAGTAAGGCATAGGATAATTTATAGAGCGAGAAAGAGAAGAGAGGATGAGCGTATTTATGGGAAATTTTAAGGATTTTCTTTCATCCGACTTAGATAATGTTTTCTTCAATGAAGATGAATTTGCAGAAACCCATACAGTTGATGGAAAAGAAATGAAGGTTATTGTAGATAATGATGCACTCACAGAAAGAAAACTAAGCTCAAGAACATCAAAGCCTTCAGATGGAGTATATGTAGGGGATATTCTTTTTCATGTAATGGCAAAAGTATACGAAGGGCGCCCTGCAATAGGGAAAATATTAAAGTTTGATGGTAAACTATATCGTATTAGTGATTTCCAGGAAGAAGAAGGGATGTACACCATTACGATTGTGAGGAATAAGGCATGATTAAGATAGATGCTAAAAAAATAAAAAAGGTGGAAAAACAGTTGGGGAGCTTTTCAAATAAGGCTCCTACTGTCATTTCTTGGGCTTTAAATCGTACTGCAAGTAATGTACAGGCAAACGCAGTTAGAAAAGCCAGAGCAGAATATAATATTAAAGCTCAAGATGTTAAAGATACAATTAAAATAACAAAAGCTAACAAACAGACTTTAGGTGCTTTAGTAAAATCAAGCGGGAAAGGAACGCCACTGATAAAATTTAAAGTAACTCCTAAACAAGTAGACCCTAAGAAACCTCCTAAGGTTTTAAAAGCAGCAGTGAAAAAAGGAGGGTTAAAAAAGGTGATAGGAGCATTTGTGGCTGACCTCAGAGGTAATAAGATATTTAGAAGAAAAAAAAGCAAAAGGCTGCCGATAAAGGAGCTATTTGGTCCTGCTGTTCCCCAGATGTTAAACAATATAGATGTAAGAGTTTATATTGAAATAGAGGCTCTAAAAACATTTGATAAAAGACTGGAACGTGAGATTAAAAGGGTTTTGGAGGTTAATCAATGATAGTTACCTTTTTACAAGATTGTTTAATCAAGGAGTTGCAAGATATATTGGGTGGCATGCTTTTTAAAAACAGCAGAGATGAAAGGGTACCAATAAACATTTATTCTCAGTACCTTCCAGCAAAAGAGGATGAAGATGATGAACAGCATTATCCATATATTATCGCAAGAGTATTGGATGGGGATGATAGCGAAGAAAATCAACCAGCATCCTGTAAGATTATGTTAATTATAGGATTGTACGATGAGGATGATAGATATCAAGGATACAAAGATGTGATGAATGTTATAGAAAAAATTCGTCAGTTCTTATTAAAAAAGAGAATGGTTGCAGGACAGTTTATTCTTGAGTATCCGTTGCAATGGGCGGTAAACGAAGAGGATGTATATCCCTTTTATTTTGGTGGGATAGAAACAAACTGGACTTTACCTGGAATAAGAATGGAAGATGAGGAGGGAATGATTTGAGTAAAGTAAAGATACCGCAAGAAGAACAAGGTCTTGGAACTGTAATGTATTGTGGTGCTAGTCTACCTAATGGCATATTACAGCAATATACCATATTTAAAAAGGGCTTTCCAAAACATGTAAAGCAGCATATGGAAAAATGTCCAGCGTTAAGATCTATGATGGTGAGCCCAGAAAATATAGCAGATGTAAGAAAAAATATAGAGATACTGGGAACTAGAGAAAACAAACTCTTTAAAGAAACTGTGGAGTATGCAAAGGGAGTGAGGGAATAATGTCTTATCAACACGGCATTAGTATTTTAGAAAGACCTACCCCTGTGATACCACCGATTCAAACATCGGCAGGGGTTCAAGTAGTTGTAGGTACTGCTCCTATTCATTTAGCAAAAGATTATACAAGAGCAGTAAATAACCCTATTATAACCTACTCATGGGGCGAGGCGGTTGAAAACTTGGGGTATAGCGATGATTGGGATAAGTTCACATTATGTCAGTCTATGGATGTAAGCTATAGGAGATTTAATGTAGCACCAGTGATTTTTATAAACGTATTGGACCCCAAAGTGCATAAAGAAGATAAAGAGAATGAAACAGTAAACATAGTCAATAAAGTAGCAGGATTAGAGGTTCAGGGGGTTTTGCTGGACTCTATAGTGGTGAAAGGCACTGATGCTGCTACAACCTATGAGAAGGATGTTGATTATGATGCTGGCTTTGATAAAGATGGAAATGTAGTCATTAACATTCTTGAAGGTGGTAATATTCAGCAAGGTATAGCAGAATTAAAACTAAACTACACAAAACTAGATCCCAAGAAGGTAACGAAACTGGACATTATAGGAGGGTATGATGCAGCTGTAAATAAATATTATGGGCTTGAATTAGTAAACCAAGTCTATCCAAAGTTTGGGGTAGTACCTGGACTATTATTGGCTCCTGGATGGAGTCATATCCCAGAGGTAGCTTCAGTAATAGATGCTAAAAGTATTAAAATCAATGGAAATTTCAACTGTATGAATGTGCTGGATATTGACTCTGAAGAGGTAGTAAGTTACCAAGATGCACGTGAATGGAAAAACAATCATAGTTATACTTCACAATTTTCTATGGTTTGCTACCCAAAAGTGCAAATAGGAGAAAGGAAATATTGGTACAGTGCTATTATTGCAGCTTTGACAGCTTATACAGATGCACAGAACGATGATGTGCCTTATAAATCTCCATCAAACAAAAGACTGCCTATTACGGGGACTGTACTAGCAGATGGTACCGAAGTGTTTTTAGATCAGTTACAAGGAAACTTCTTAAATGGAGCTGGAATTATTACAGCTATTAATATAAATGGTTGGCGTTCATGGGGTAACAATACAGCGGTATATCCTGCTTCAACAGACCCTAAGGATAGGTTCATTCCTATTAGGAGGGTGTTTAACTGGTGGGGGAATACCTTTATACAAACTTATTTTCAAAAGGTTGATGAACCCACTAACTATAGATTAATTGAGAGTATAGTAGACTCTGAAAACATCAGAGGCAATGGCCTTCAAGCAAAAGGACAAATTGCAGGGGCAAAAATAGAATTTCTAGAAGCAGAAAATCCAATGACAGACATACTGAATGGGAAAATTACTTTCATACAAAAGATAGGAGCTTTTCCACCAGCTGAGGATATTGTTAATATCCTTGAATTTGATCCAACGATTCTTTCAGATGCTTTATTTGGAGGTGATCAATAATGTCAGTAAATGCCATGCCTGAAAAAGTTGTAGCCTATAATGTTTACGATGAAAATGAAAAAATTGTAGGTGTATCTGAGGAAGTAACGCTACCTAACTTGGAGTCTATGACAGAAACAATATCTGGTGCAGGGATAGCAGGGGAATACGAAAGCCCTACACCGGGTCATTTTAGCAGTATAACGATGGAGATTCCTTTTAAAGTGATCTATGATGCTTCTTTTAAAATGATGAGTCCGGGAGGAAGGACAATTGTGTTAAGGGCATCACAGCAAAGTTATGATATAGCTGCAGGAAGGATACAGTACAGGGCTTTAAAAATAACTTTAAAAGTGCTGCCTAAGGGGTTAGACCTCGGGAAAATTGCTGCTGGAAAAATGACAGAAACTAAAAACACACTGGAAGTTATTTATATCAAGATTGAGGAAAACAGAAAGACGCTTCTAGAATTAGATAAATTAAATTTTGTTTATGTAGTGAATGGAGTAGATGTTCTTGCAGATGTTAGAAACCAAATATAGAGGGGGTAAATAATTATGGTTGTAATTAATAAGAAAAACAAATATCATGTAACGTTTAGAAAGCCTTATGAGTTTGAAGGAAAAACATATACTGAGGTTGATTTGTCAGGGATAGAAAAACTTACTACTAACGATCTGGTTGAAGCTGATAAGATATTTGCTTCTGAAGGAAATGTTGCAGGGATGAATGAAATGTCGGTGGGTTATGCGTGTATTATTGCTAGTAAAGCCAGTCATAAGCCATTAGAATTTTTTCAGGGATTGCCAGCAAATGAAGGGATCAAAGTTAAAAATATAGTAGTAAGTTTTTTTTACGAATAGATTTTAAGCCAGGAGATGGGCAGGTGCTAAGAAAAGCGGCTGTCCATTTTTCTTGCAGAGGAATTGGAAGCATAGAATACTTTTCAAATCTAGCGATAATGGACCTGCTAATGGTAGCCAACGATATTAAGGCGGTGATGAAAAGTGGCGGGTAGGAAATACGAGATAGCCTTCCAGTTAGGTGCAAAAGTTCAATCGTCTATGGGTAATGCTTTTGGTGCAGCACAGAAAAATATAAATGGTATTAATAAGGGACTAAGGCACACTGAAAATCAAGCTGGTATAACTACAAGAGCTGTAAGTGGTTTAAGCAAAGGTTTGAAGATGTTAGCAGGTGCAGCAGGAGCTTATGTAGGTTATAGGGCGATGAAGGCTTTTGCTAATGAGAGTGTAGAAGCTGCCAAAGCTCAAATAGAAGTGGAAGAAAAGCTAGAAGCTGTACTTAAAAACGTTAAATCTCTACAAAAGGAAGGCCCAGAAGCCTATAAAAAAGCCCAAGTAGAGTTATTGGGTCTTGCATCTCAGCTCCAAAATGTAGGTGTTATAGGTGATGAGGTTACTATAGCAGGTATGCAGCAATTAGCCACATTTCAGATGAGTCAAAAAGAGATTGGCGTATTATCAAAAGGGATGTTAGATCTATTAGCACAGCAAAAGGGTTTAAATGCATCGCAACAAGACGCTGTTGGTGTGGCAAATATGATTGGTAAAGTTATGGATGGTCAAGTAGGTGCTTTGTCTCGTGTGGGGATCAGTTTTACAGATGCACAGGCTGAGGCGATTAAGTTTGGAGATCAGATGACCAGAGCTAAAGTTCTGGCTGAGGTTTTGGAACAAAATGTTGGTGGTGTAAACGAAGCTCTAGCCAAGACAGATCAAGGAAAAATACAGCAGATGACCAACGCTTGGGGAGATATGAAGGAAGAAGTAGGTAAAAAAGTGTTAAGTGTTCAAGCTAGGTTTGCAGGCTGGTTTTTCACCAAAATACCTAGGATTCAAGGGAGCATATTAGGTTTAACCGATAGATTGACTAGAGGAATTGACTTTATTGCAGGAGGATTTAATAAAATAAGTCCTCATATTACTAGATTAACAGGGAATTTACAGCAGTTTAACCCTTATATTGACAGTGTTACAGAAAAATTTAGTTGGTTGGCAAGTGTTGGCATAACAACATTTCTTAATATAAGACAGGCAGTGACAAACAATATTCCTACACTTGAAAGAGTCAGGGATTTAGCGTTGGTGTTAGGCGATAGAATAAAAAATGGTTTAGGGCAGGCATTTGAGGCAGCACAACCAACAATTGAATGGATGTTTATAACTGGTTTGCCTAAAACGGTGGATGTATTAGCAAGGGTAGCTGATGGGGCTATGGATGTATATGAACTCATAAGCAATAATTGGACATTCATAGAGCCTATCGTATGGGGCATAGGCGTTGCGTTTGGCACATGGAAACTAGCTTCTTTAGTGATGGAAACATATAAGTTTACTACTGCACTAATTGTTGCTACTAAGGTAAAGAAGGCACACACTATTGCTACGATTGCATCTACCAAGGCTAAGCTTATAGATAAGGCAGAAACACTTTACCTTACAGCCTTATATGTTAAAGACGCAGTTGTAAGAGGGGCTAGTACAGCTGCAACATGGGCTCAAGTGGCAGCTACAAGTGCGTGGAATGTGGTGGCAGGGATAGGGACTGTTGTTACTAAAGGATTTGGTGCTGCTATAGCCTTTGCAACTTCTCCTATAGGAATGATAGTGATCGCTATAGGTGTCTTGATTGCTGCTGGAGTTGCTTTGTATAAGAACTGGGATACAGTTGGAGAAAAGTCAGCTAAAATTTGGAATGGCATTAAAGATGCAGTCAGAGGACCAGCTAACAGTATCATTGGTTTTGCTAATGGTATTATCGGGGCTTATGAAAAAATGCTTAATGGCGTTGGTAGTGCAATCAATAAGATTCCAAGTGTTAAAATTCCTGATTGGGTACCAGGTGTGGGGGGAAATGAATTTGGAATTCCTAATATACCAACTGTAAGTATTCCTAAAGTACCCATGTTAGCTACAGGAGGTATTGCTGTAGGACCTACGCTGGCAATGGTAGGTGAAGGTAGTGAAAGTGAAGCGATATTGCCTTTGTCTAAATTACAAAACCTACTAAATACTTCTACTGTAAATAATTCAACAACAAATAATGAGCAGCCTATTCACTTTCATTATTCCCCCCAGTATATTATACAAAGTGATGCAGATATAGAAAAACTAAGAAAGATTGATAAACAAAATCAACAGGATTTCAGAAGACAAGCACTGGATTTTATTGAAAATCAAAAAAGAGTATCAATAGGTTAATGATTGAGGTGGAGCATGGAAAAATATATTACTGTTTTAGGTGATACATGGGATATGATAGCCTATAGGGTGTATGGTGATGAAACATACGCAAGGGATTTGATAAAAGCAAATCCTAAACACATCTATACTGTTATATTTTCTGGAGGAATTGAGTTAAATGTTCCAGCAGTAGAAAAAAGGGAGTTAATATCAATGTTGCCGCCTTGGAAAAGAGGTAATGAATATGCTGGCACGTAGAGCTGATATAGCGGTTAAATATAGCGGTATTGATATTACTTCAGATATAAAAAAAGATTTACTAGTGTTTTCCTATACAGATAATGCTTCAGAAAATGCAGATGATGTAAGCATATTACTGAAGGATAACAAGCTTAAATGGTTGAACCAATGGTTTCCACAAAAGGGTGATAGCTTAGAATCAGAGATTAACACAATGAATTGGAGATTTGATGGGGATAGGCAAAGCCTACCCTGTGGATCAAGCATTATAGATGAACCAGAATATAGCGGTAGGCCGAGAGTATTAACTCTAAAAGCCATATCTATCCCTGCAAACAGCAATTTTACAACAACCAATAAAAGTAGAGTATGGAACAATATAACCTTTAAAACAATAGCTCAAGATATAGCAAATCAGGCTGGTTTGTCATTGTTTTTTGATAGCAAGAGCAATCCTATCTATGCCAGGCAGGAGCAGTCAGAGGTATCAGATATGAAGTTCTTAGCAGAGTTATGCAAAAATGAAGGATTAGCGTTTAAAGTTACTGATAAGAAAATAGTAATATTTGATGAGGCAGAATATGAAAAAAGACCTAGTGTAGCAAAATTTAAAGAAAGCAGCAGTACCTTGAAAAGGTATAACTTTAAGACAACATTTACTGATACGGCTTATGCCGGATGCAATGTCAAATACTATGATGCAGCATTAGGAAGGAATATAGAATTTCTATTTGCCTTGAAAGATATAGACCCTGAGAAAGATAAAGTATATGAACTAAATGCAAGGGTCAAGACAGGGGAAGAAGCTAAAAGATTAGCGCAGAAAACATTAAGAAAGATCAATAAGAAGGAGTACAGAACGATTTTAGAAGTCGCTGGAGACATAAATATAGTAGGTGGCAGCTGCATTGATTTAGAGGAGTTTGGCGTATTTAGCGGTAAATATTATGTTGATAAAGCCATCCACAATTATGATGGTGGGTATAGCGTGAGTATCGAAGGCCACAAGGTATTGGAGGGTTATTAATGTTTGATGATATAGATTCTAAGAAGGTTATTAGTATTTTGATGAATATAATACGTGTTGGGACAGTTCATTCTGTTGATGAAGTAAAGGGAACGGTAAAGGTAAGCTTTCAAGATAAAGACAAAATAGTCAGCAATGATCTGCCTATACTAGACAGAGAATATGATCTTCCCAAAGTAGGTCAACAGGCACTATGCTTATTCCTTCCTAATGGTATTCAAGAGGGATTTTGTCTAAGATCCTTTTATTCAAACGTTAATCCTCCACCGGTGCAAGATAAAAATTTATACCATAAAGCCTTTGGAGATGGGACTTGTATCGAATACGACAAGATAAATAAAGAACTTACAATAAAAGCTGCAGGTGATTTGAAAATAATATCTAGCGGTGATATCTTGATAGAGGCTGATGGAAACCTAACTACTAAAGCGGGGAATTTTAATAGTGCTATCAGTCAAGTTAAAACTGTTCCCATTATACATCATCCTTAGAGGGGAGGTAGCTGGCATTTATGATTGGATACTTTGGAGACATCGTCTTTGAAAGCTCCGATACAAGAGTATTAACTTTTAGTGGATTCACCAAAAGCACTGTAGGAAGATGGGGAAAACATGAGGTGATAGGACAAAAACCTGCAAACGAGTTTATCGGTCCAGACTTAGAGGTCATAACATTTACTATCAATTTGAATGGTAACTTTGGTGTGATGCCTTCAAAAGAGATTGAAAAATGGGTTAATATGGTCAATGAAGGCATGGCTGATGTGCTGGTAATAGGGAGTAGAGTAATTGGCAGTGATAAATGGTGTGTAAAAGAAGTTAGTGAGGCATGGGGTGTGGTTTTAAATGGCGGTGTCTTATATTCAGCCAAAGTTGATGTAACACTAGAGGAATATGTAGAAAGCATCGAAGTATTTGAACCTCAAATAGCGATTCCTGAACCTAGCGCACCCTCCGCCAAATATGGTGTGGTTACAGCTTCTGTACTAAATGTTAGAAATGGTCCAGGGATGAATCATCAAATAATAGGCAAGCTTCCCAGAGATACAAGAGTTACAATTACTGGGCAAGAGGGACAGTGGCACAGGATCAACTTTGGAGAGGGTAAGGGGTATGTTTCTGCTACATACATAAAGCTTATTTAGTTTAGGAGGTAACTAGGAATGATAGATCTATTTGCGGTTGAATTTATATCTCCAGATAATGCTGCTGAAGAGGTTATTAGAAACTTAAGGGTGCTATTCACTACGCCACAAGGAACTGTGCCCTTTGATAGAGGCTTTGGTGTAGATTTTAGTATAGTTGACGAGCCTGTGAATTTAGCACGAGGAAAAATAACTGTTGAGTATGTAAGAAAAGCGCAACGCTATGAACCACGGGCTAAGGTCACAGAAGTTTTCTTTGAATATAAAGAAAATAAATTAATCCCCAGGGTGAAAGTGAGGGTTGATGCAATTGATTGATTTAAATAATCTGCCAGAAGTAGAATTTGCACAGAAGGATATAAAGGCAATCCTTGCTGATACTATAGCAGGATATGAGGAAGCGTATTTTCAGCAGCATGGAAAAAAGAAGAAACTGTATCCAGGTGATCCGATTCGTATATTTTTATATACTCAAGCTCTAAGGGAATTTCAACTAAGACAAATTATAGATTTTTCAGCTAAACAAAATTTACTAAAGTATTCAACAGGCCCATTTCTTGAAAACTTAGCTGCACTACGAGAAGTAGAAAAGCTTCCAGCAAGTCCAGCAAAAGTTTCTCAAAAGTTTATATTAAATACTCCTCAATCAGTTGTTCAAATAATTCCCCGAGGTACTCGGGTGAGTCCTGGAGGTGATATATATTTTGAAGTTAAAGAGAATATGGAAGTCCCTATTGGAGAGATAGAAATAACTGCAATGCTAGAGTGCACATCTGAAGGAAAGATAGGAAATGGATTTATGCCGGGACAAATTAATATACTGGTAGATGCACTTCCTTTTATAGAAAGCACTGTTAACTTAGATGAAAGTCAAGGTGGATCTGATGTAGAAGATGATGAAAACTTTAGAGAAAGAATAAGATTAGCTCCTGAGAGTTACAGCGTAGCTGGGCCAGCAGGGGCTTATGAGTTTTTTGCTAAGAAATATAGTTCTGCGATACAAGATGTGCGAGTGTTTTCACCTTCTGCTGGGGTTGTGGATGTAAGAGTACTGCTTGAAAATGGAGAAATACCGAATGAGGCTTTTTTACTGGGGCTTAAGGAATCTTTAAGTGATAAGACAATAAGACCTTTAACGGATCATGTCATAGTGGGAGCACCTAAAGCAGTTGAATACGATATAGAGTTAACATACTATATTTTGTCTGAAAATGCTGCGTCAGTAACTTCTATCCAAGGCAATATACAGAAAGCAGTAAATGAGTATATCTTGTGGCAGAAAACTAAAATAGGCAGGGATATTAATCCTTCTGAACTGGTTGCTAGGATAAGAAATGCAGGTGCTAAAAGGGTTGAGATTATTCAACCAAGTTTTATACAACTACAAAATATAGAAGTTGCTAAAGAAGTAAATGTGTCGGTAAACTATGGAGGGTTAGAGGATGATTGATGTATATAATATCAAGCTGATTGATATTTTGCCACCTAATTTCAAAAATGATCCTGATATTTTAGCAGCATCTAAGGCTTTAGATGATGAATTTGTGCTGTTGATTGATGAAGTTAAAAATTGTATCCTTCTTCCACGGATTGATGAACTGGGTAGCGAACTCATAGATTTGTTGGCCTGGGAACTCCATGTTGATTTTTATGATACGAGCTTATCATTGGAGAAAAGGCGGCAATTAGTAAAGAACTCGCTTAAATGGCATAAAAGGAAAGGTACTCCGTCTGCTGTTGAGGAAGTAATAACCACTGCATTTGATAATGCTTGGATAGAGGAATGGTTGGAATATGGTGGAGAACCATATCATTTTCGTATAAAAACAGAGGCTTTAATAGAAGACGCACAAAAATTAAATCAAATATTTAAAGCTATAAATTCTGTGAAGAATACAAGAAGTTGGCTAGACAGTATTGCTATTGAGCGAGCTAATCGTTTAGGAGTTAATCTTGGTACTGTAACGCAACAAAGTATCAAAATAACTATAGTATCCAAGTTGTTAAAAGATACTTATAATCTAGAATCAAATATATTTTTAGGAGCTGTTTGTACTCAAACAAATGAAATTACAATTTATACGGAGGTGAATTAGTTTGGCTCAGTTTAATCAAATGATATTAACAAACTTAGGCAGACAGCTGCAAGCAAAGGCTCAAACGGGAATGGAGTTGCAATTTACTCGGGTAGCTGTAGGGGATGGAAACTTACCCTATGGAACAAACCTAGATGAATTAACAGCACTAATTAATGAGAAAAAGTCTTTAGGGATTACATCAGTACAGGTTATAGGAGATGGGACATCAAGAGTTAGAGCGAGTGTAACAAATGAAGGACTGCTTGAAGGATTTTATATCAGAGAAATTGGACTCTTTGCTACGGACCCTGATCAAGGTGAAATTCTATACTGTGTAGCAAATGCAGGTCTGCTATCTGACTTCATGCCAGCTGGCACTGGCGCTAACATAGTAGAGTCTATTTTAAATTTAATTACAGTAGTAGGCAATGCTGCAAATGTTACTGCAGTAATTGAATCTGGAATATATGTCACTACGGATGAGCTAATTAACTTAGCTGGGGAAAGTAGGACAACAGAAACAGTTAAAGGAAATGCAGATGTTATTGCGATGCACTTGGCTGAAAATACGGCACACGCATCAAATGTAAATCCAACAGCAAATAGAATAGCTATGTTTGATACTAATTCAAAATTGAGAATACCTAAAAGTACAGACAGGCACTTGTCTAAAAATGATAATTTTTTTAGACCTGCCCCTATAGTTTTTAATGACAGTTCAAGCTTTGAAATAGGTAGTAAAATAGCTATACCAATAAGTGAATTTAACCCTAATCGATTTGACAGTGAATACCAAGGAATGTTAGTTGCCTATTCTTCGTCACCAGGGACAAGCGGTAGGTCATGTGGATTGGCATATATTACGTCAACGAATAATAGTGGCACATCTTGGCAAATAAATGTTTTAGTCCCTATCACAAACGTAACTGTTACTCACAATGCTACAAATAACACTATTGAAATCACAAACAATACAGGTGCAACTAGAGTTATAAGATGTGATTGCATGATGTTTTAGGAGGTGTCAAAATGGCGAAAATTCAATGTCCTAGAGATTATAATTATTGGTATATCCTTAGCTATGCAGGGGTAGACCCAAGCAAAGAAAACAATAGATGGACTTACGATGAAGAGAAAGAAGAATTGATAGCAGAAGTTGAGCAGGAAACACTAGACAATGCTTTGAATCAATATGACCATCAAGCTTGGCTAAAAGAGTTAGACAAAATCAACAACCCTAAAACAAAAGAGCAAATATTAGAAGAACGATTGAAAATTACAGAAGATGCTTTATTGGGGTTAATGGATATTATTATGATGGGAGGAATGTAGAATGTACGGATTTATATTAAATATGTGGATTATGAGAAGAATTGACCAAGTAAAGGTATTATCCTATGTACCGACTTTTATTAGCCAAGAAGAAGCAAATATGATAATAGCAACGCCGCAGATTTAAGTCATAATTAATATTAATGTACATCCCTTTATTGTTTTGCTAAAATAGTATTAATGCAGGAAAAGGGGGATTCTTATGAAAAAGTTCGATTTAGATGAAAACAGGTTTACTAGGATATCAGGTTTTTTAACTGTAGGATATAGAGATTACCTTGCAGCTCGGACCCTGTTAATAAATGGGCTACTCTATAGAGGAGTTATTATTTCTGCTACTTCAATAGAGAAACTATTAAAAGTATTTATCATTCTAAACGGTAGCCCTAAAAAAACACATAAGGTTGATAAACTTTTCGATGAAGCTATTGAATTTGATACAAATTTAAGTACACATATTAATAGAGATTTCATAGATTTCTTGGCAAAGGCATATGACCTTCGATACTTTGATAATGAAGTTTTTAGTAAACCAAGTAAAAGATTTAAGTTATCAGTAGCACAGTATAAAACTTTAGCAGAACTAGACCTTACAGCTATTACCATCTTAAATAGTTTTAAGGTACACTATTCTGGTTACGAACTAAAATCAGAATACCATTCACATCTTGAAGAAAAGTATGACTTACTATATGATAAGAACTTCATATTGAATAAAACATCAAAACAGAGCTTAATTGAGCAAAATCAAAAAGTATATCAAATAAAAACTGTTGAAAATGGAGGTGTTATGGAGCGGTTTTATCAAACAGAGAGTGCTAAAAATGATGGAGTTTTTATTTTTAAGGATGAGCGATAGGACGTAAAAGGTCAACATACTAATGTTGGCTTTTCTTATTCTCGTACCTATTTGGAAATTTATACGATATAAACATGCTAGAAAAGCGTGTCATTTTTATGCGCTAAAAACAATTCTATAACTTGAGAAAGTAGGTGGGCTATGGAAAATGAGGTTATCAAAATGCTGATAGGTCAAGGAGTATTTGCTATACTCTTTGGCTATTTGCTTTTTTACGTATTAAAAGAAAACAGTAAAAGAGAAATAAAGTATCAAGAGATTATTCAAGACTTAAGTGGCAGATTCAACATCATTGAAGATGTACAAAAGGATGTTAAAGAGATCAAGAACAAAGTTTTCAGATAAGGGAGGATAAATGATGGAAAAGATAATTACTGCCGATCCAGGACACGGTGGAGAGGATAGGGCCAATAAAGGCCCTACTGGATATGTAGAAGCAGACGGTGTTTTGGATATTGGTCTTAGACTAAAAGAGTTGTTGATAAAAGAAGGTTACCCAATAAAAATGACGAGAGAAAAGGATGAAACAGTAGCACTTTATGACAGAACCCAAATGGCTAATAAATGGCAGGGGAGGCTTTTCATCAGCCTTCATACCAATGCTGGAACTGAAACCTCAAATGGAATAGAAACCTTCTACACCTTAAACAATGAATGGCAAAACAAACAACATCATCAAGAGGCAAAAAGAGCAGCAGAAATCTTTCAAAGGAATTTAGTTGAAGCTACAGGATTAAGGGATAGAGGGATCAAAACAAGACTAGTAGACAATCCAACCTCACCCATCCATGGGAAAGACTATTATGCAGTCATCAGAAGAAGCAACATGCCAGCAATTCTCGTAGAGATGGGTTTTCACTCCAACCCAAGAGAAGAAGCCCTATTAAAAACACCAGCCTTCAGACAAAAACTAGCTGAAGCTCTATTAAAAGGCATGAAGGAGGTCTATCCATTGAAGAAGCAAAACATCGTTGAAAAACAAAATATTAAGCTAAATATTCACGGCATGCCTTCACAAGTTGAAGGTATTTTTTATGAGAATAAAAACTATGTACCGGTTACTTTTCTAAGAGAATTAGGTTATAAAGTTACTGGGCACGGAACAAATGTAGAAATTGAATACAGAAAGGAGCAATAATCATGTTTGGAAAAGAATACTCTAAATGGCTAAAAAGAATTGAGGAAATCAAAAAACAGTGTCCTAACTCAGCAGTCCTTCCCTCCCCTCCAGATCCCAGGGACTACGCTTTAAGCACATCGCCTTTAGCATCTAAAGTAACTACAAACAATGCAAAACTCCCCTATCCACCCTTTGTCATTAACCAAGGGGCAGAACCTGAATGTGTAGGAGCTACTGTAGCAGGTGTTTTCAATGCCTTTTTTCATGCCTTAGGAAAAATGCCGGAGGGTGGATTTTCCTGGAGTTGGCTTTACGCTATGTGCAAAAAAAGAGGATGGTATCCCTAATACCCCTGGTACTTACATCCGTGTAGCCATGAAAATTATTCAAAAGTACGGTCTTTGCCCTGAAAAATTTTGTCCCAGTGGGAAAGGGGTAAAGAACACAGTTCTTACAGATACCATGATGAGACAAGCGGCTCAATACAAAATCAAAGCTTATTATCAGTTGCAGGGGTTAGAAGAAATTAAAAATGCCATAGCAAATGGCATGTATGTAGCTGTTGGAACCATGGTGACAGAAAACAACTGGAAAACAAACATTGATAAAAACAAAGGACATCTTAATAAACCAGATGGCACCCTACTGGGGGGACATGCAACCTTTCTAATGAGCTTTGATAATTACTATAAATTCGCCGATTTAATAGGCTATCAAGAAGGGCAAAACAGCTGGGGAAAAGAATGGGCAAATCAAGGGAGATACTTTATATCATATGCTTATCAAAAATGGCCTTTATCCCTAGACATCCTCGAAGGGCTTACCTTCATGGAGGCATGGGCAATAGAGTTTCATCAACCTGTCCCAGTAACTGTAGAAGAAAAAGCAAGCATTTTCTGTGGATAGGAAAAGATGTAGCTAGAGTAGAGGGAAAAGAAATCAAACTGGATGCAGCTCCTGAAACAAAGAACAGCCGCACCATGGTACTATTAAAATTCATAAGTGATCAGTTAGACATAAAAGTAGCCTGGGATGAAAAAGAACAAAGAGTAGATATTTACAAATAGGAGGAGATACAATGTATGAATTAGATAGTATTATAGAAGTTTTAAAAGTATTTTTAGTTAATCCATGGTTATTAGTATTTGGTGGTCTTTGGGTGGTAGGATACATGCTTAAGGAGCATAGTAATTTAAACAATAAACTAATCCCATGGATTTTATTAGTACTAGGTGGGGCTTTGGGCATCTTTCTAATAGAATGGTCCCTAGGAGGACTTATCATTGGTCTTTTGATGTCCTACATGATTATAGGGTTTTATGAACATTTAAAAAATAGTATAGAACTATTAAAAGGGCTGGATTAATTTCCAGTCTCTTTCTATTATTAGAGGACTTTTCAAACCTATATAGAATTTTAAGTATATAGTTACATAAATAAAATAATTATAGAGTGGTGGGTACCATAATGAGAGAATGGTTTTTAAAACATGCATATACTACCTTTTTAGTCCTAATGTTAACAATGATAATTCCAGCTAGTATAGGCTACTATATTTTATGTAGTATAATTCTTATAAGTTATATAGTTCTGTGGTTTTTAGTAATGCATAAGGAAAAAGTTATGCAGTGTTGTAGTGGAAGACAGTATGCCATAGAAGAAAAAATCCAAGACTTAAAAAATAACTATACGGAAGAGCATGTGGAAGCAGTAATAGAAAAAATCCAAGAAATCTATACAAATAATGGTTGGAACAAAGATATGTTCCTATGCCTAGAACGATTTTATAAACTTGAACATAGTTTCACAGAATTTTTTAGATTAATAGCGTTTGCTGTTATAACAGGAATGATATCGAGTACAGTATTTTATTTGACTATTGAAGAAATACAGGGAGGAAGTTCTTTAGTTAGTACTATTATTCTTATAGGTGCAAGTTTACAAATACTGTTAGCGGTAGTTTGTGTATATTATTATATAAGCATTTATAGACCATCAACTAAAAAAGGAATTAATTTTTATATTGGCAAGTGCGAAAAACAGTATTTAGAAAAAATAATAAATAAGGCAAAAGAATGATATGTTTTACTTTTATAAATCTTATTTGGATAACATGAAAGAAGGAAAGTCTATGGTAGGTGAAGAGTATCAAATGAAATATGTTAAGACTCTAGTAAAGGGAATATATAGATGACCTGATATAGAATATACGGATGTAAGTAAGGTAAAAGTTGGACTAATGACCTAGACTCAAAGTGGGTGTTTGATAAATAAGCGATAGATTAAGACAAAAAATTCAATTGCAAGAGAAGAAATGTGGCGAATGCTAGAAAAATATGAAAAAGGCTGGTAATTTTGGGTCTGTTTTTTCATTTTTAGCAGGATTTTTTTCCCCTATACAGAAGTAAGTATTATATGGAGTGGGGGGAGAATGCGTGAATATACAGCAAAAATTTAGATCGCATATTAATTATTTAATGTATGTCTTTTCAGTTCAAGGAAGAGATAGTATCTCTATAGTTATTAACTTAGGGATATTTATTTTCTCTATTATTTTATTTATGAGTGAAGATAGTGGTTTTTCTTCTTTGTATGATATTAATATGTCAATTGTATTTATATTTGTTTTTTCTCTATTTAATATTATATGGAGTGTTTATGAAAGAACAGTAGAAATAAAAAATTATCTAGGAATTAGTGATAATATTTTTTTAGAGAATGATATGCAATTTTTAGAAGAATTAAAGAATATAGTGCCTAGTAGGAAAGAAGCTATAAATTATTTTGAGAAAAGTATAGTAAATAACGAGCCTATATTTATGTCAAGGCATTTAAATAAGTATCTTTGGGATAATAAATTAAATTTAATAATGAGTAGTAATGCAGAAAAGAGCATAAAACGATTAATCACTAAAAACAAATCCCATCTAATACCAGTACTAGGCTATCAGTTAAGATATTCCTTAGCAAACAAAAAAGTTTTTATTAATGAAAAAAAACTGTGTTTATCAAGCGATATTGATTTTAAAAAGCAAGAAGTAGTGTGTCATAAAGGAGGATACTTTGACTCATTTTTAACTAATGAAATTTCTACAAAATTACTTCAAGATCACGAAGAATATATTTTGTTTAAAGGAAGAGAGTTATTCCCTATAAATTTAAAAGACAGAAATAATTTAACTTTATACGAAATTACAAAAGCCAGAATGAATAATCACATAGGAATATCTACAATTGGATTTACAAACGATAATTATCTAATAATATGGAAACAAAACCAAAGGACACAAATTAACTCTGATCTATTTGTTCCAACTGGAAGTGGATCATGTGATTTAAAGGACTTACAAAGCAATGACTTTAATCAAGTAATTATAAATGCGATGCAAAGAGAATTATGGGAAGAAAGTGGGAAAGACTTGCTAAGTAAATCCTATAAAGATGTTGGAACTACAAAAATTTTAGGTTTTTTTAGGTGGATACGCAGAGGGGGAAAACCTGAATTTGTAGGTATAACGAAATTAAATATATCATCTCATGATATGAAGCCAAATTGTAACGAAGTTGTAGATACAACATTTAATAGAAGTGAGGAAAATGAATTTTATATTGCAAATATTAATGAAATTCCAAGTGTAATTGATGATATAAAAAGAAATAAAAGGTTATCAATACCTTTACTAATATGCTTAGATGCTCTATATCATTATTATTGTGAACGTAAAGATGAATTAGAGGAATTTCTCTTTTAGAAAGGTTTTTTATTAGTAACTAAGGATATTAAAGACATAGTATAATAAATAAACAAGTTACACTTTATAAGAAAAATATGAAGATAAGGGCTGGATTCATTTCCCAGCTTCTATTTTTTTGCCTTTACACCAAACATACGTTCTGATATAATTATAGAAGATACAGAAAGGGTTTAAATGGCTTAAGTGAGGTGATTTTATGGTTGATTTTTCTTTAAAGTATTCATTGGAAAATAAAGTACCAGTCACTATAATGTATCAGAAGGGTTTAGAAATCACACAAAGAAGAATTAAAGTCTTGAAAATAGAGGACAACAAAATAATAGCTTATTGTTTCAAGAGGAGGGCTAATAGAATATTTAAGAAAGATAGTATTTTAGCAGCTACGATTGTAGGAATACAAGAAAATTATATTAGAGCTAGCAGAACTACAGGAGTGTGATAGCAATTGCAAAACAACACTATAAAATTAACAGACAAGGATCTAATAACATATTTATCTGCAAGAGGATTTGAAATTATTGCTTCGGATAAGGATAGCTCTAAAAATAGAAGTGTTGTTACATTTAAAAACACTGAAGAGTTAGATAAGGCGATTTTAGATTATGTTAATAGGGTAGGAGATGTAAATATAAGTGACTACCTAGCTGCAGAAAAAAGAATAAAGAATCTGCTGTATTTTAATAAGACCAAAGAAATTAACTAAATGATAACATTCATCTTTCAGCTGCTTCTTTCATCACTCAAAAAATATAAGGAGTGATGAAAATGTTAAAGAGTCCATTATCCTGGATGGGTGGCAAGTACAGACTAAGGAAAAAAATCATAGAATTAATACCTGAGGACCATACCTGCTACATAGAAGTCTTTGGTGGTGCTGGTTGGGTTTTCTTTGGAAAACAACCTTCAAAAGTAGAAGTTTATAATGATATAAACAGTGAGTTAGTAAACTTCTTTAGAGTATTAAAATATCATTCTGAAGAATTTAAGGCCTGGATTGAAAAGGATGTTGCAAGCAGAGAGATATTTGCAGCATACCATGATGCGCTACCTCAATATATGACAGATATCCAAAGGGCTGTAAAATTTTTTTACCTGATAAAATACAGCTTTGCCAGCAAGGGAGATAATTTTGGATATGGTACCAGTAAAGATCCTAATAAAGCTATTTTTAATACGGGGTTTGTTCAAGAAGTAAGGGATCGACTAAGGAATTGTTATGTAGAGAACCTATCTTTTGAAACATTGATTGAAAAGTATGATTCCCAGGGCAGCTTTTTCTTCTGTGACCCCCCTTATCATAAGCTTGCTCAATACAAAGATAAGTTTCACCGGGAAGATCACCTAAAATTATTGGATATGTTGAAGCACATCAAAGGAAAATTTCTTGTGACTATTAACGATCATCCTGAAGTCAGAGAATGGTATCAAGAGTTTAATATACAGGAAGTGGAAGTAGGATACTCTGTATGTAGAGAGGCTAAGGGTAGAAGAAGTTTTAAGGAATTGATTATAACAAATTATAGTTCATAGGGATAGAGAAATCTATCCCTATAGTTGTGGCAATAATAAAAGGAATTTATAAAATAGTATAGAATAAATTTCAAAGTAAATAGCATAATAAATGCTGTATGGGACACAATAATAAGTTATAATTTTGTAATCATAGCTAACACCATGATGATGAATAAAGTAGCTTCAGATGTAGCATTGACAATACAAGAACATTTAAAACAAATTCAGACAACTGCTGACCGTATTCCTTTAGGAAATGCTATTGGCAGTCAGTTATTAGCTCAGTATGGGCCTAAAATTAAACTAGTGGTTACTCCTCTAGGTATGGTAGATGTAAACTTCGGTACGGAGTTTGAACAGTCGGGTATCAATCAAACGCGCCATCGTATATTTTTAATTGTAAATACAAAGGTAAGAGTAATCATACCTTTTAGCTCCAATACTATTGAAGTCACCACCTATATGCCAGTAGCTGAAACGATTATTGTTGGAAGAGTACCTATGAACTATATTAATGTACCTAAAGACCAGTTTCTAAATATAACACCATTGTATGGAGAATAGAGAATTTAATTCAATGAAACTTGGAATTGAAATACATTTTATAAGGCTACTTAAAAGGGCAGAAGCATCAGCTCTTTTAAGTAGCCTTATTCATAGATAGAAAGTCGTCTAGGATCCAAATGATCTTTTGACATATTCTTTATAAATTGCTATTTGTTTTTTTGAAAAGTGAAAAGGTAGTTATTTTCATTCGGATCACTCCAACCATTTATCATAAACATAATATGCTTAAAGGTAGGGGCTGCCATTGGGATTAAGCAATCTAGTTTTCTCAGATATGAAAAAATATTTATTTTATATACTGTTTTGGAGCATTTCGTCGAACATTTTTACAGTTTGTCTAATTTGGAATCTGAACAGAAGAAAAAGTACTACAATTAAGATAAAGGGAAGATTACTTAATACGTTTCAGTAATGCTCTGCTAACAGCATAAGTGAATGTAATAAAATTAACAAGTCATAGCTGAGTCCTGCTCCATGGAGCAGAGAACTTCATCCAATATTGTATTCCAACAAGGAGGTAAAAGTGAAACAAAAAATTAATAGCAAATTATTGGGAGTTTATGATTTTATGATCTTAAGTATAATTCAGATATGTCTGAGCACATATACACTTTTGTGTTATAAAAAGAAAGCCATAATAGATTAAAAATAAAACCATGAAAACGCAGCTCCATTAAAGGCGAGTACTAAACAAATCTGATTTAATGATGCCGTTGCGGGTAGATGATTTAGTATATAATCAAAGGAGCTTTAATACACCAAATAAAAAAGGCACAATATTAAATTGCACCTAAAAAGCTAGTCTTACTCATTAGGACGACTTGTATAGGCCTCGAAAGCCTCAAGCACGATGAGTAACGCTTGACAAACAACCTTCCAAATCATGATGGAGATAGCCAAAACACCTGCTCCCACTAAGATACCAAGCATGACATTAGGCCCAGACGTGAAGGTGACAAACCCAGGTGTTTCAGCTGGAATTTGATAATCTGCAGGAAATAAAATGGCAAAGTATCTTCCTAACCAAAAGGCTGGAAAAAACAAAGGAGCTATGCCAATAGAAAAAATTCTTCCCATTAGATTAAAGGCAGAATCTCTTTTAAAAGTTAGAAATTTATCAGACATAAAATACCTCCCAAATAAATGAAGATTATAATAATAGTATCATGGAAAAAACTTACAGTCAATCTTGCAGAAAGCTTATATTGTTTTAAGATTGGTGCAGAGACTAGAAAAAGGTGGGGGAACAACATGGCATCAAGTATCATAGATATTATATTTCATGGACTAATGGGTGTTTTTATAGTCTTGGTTGGTATTGGAGCAGTCTATAGGCAGTATTGGTGGGAATTTCGCCGTTATGGAAATAAAAAAGAGGAAGAAAGTTTTTATACTACTCTGCAGTATTTATGGAAAAAAAATTTGTTTTATATAGCTTTAAGCTTACTTCCAGTTATTTTGGCTTGCATCATACATGTAATTTTTAGACGGTAGATAGGTGAATATTAATACAAAGTATCTTTTAAAAGTATGTTAGATGCCAAGCATGACATTAAATTTGGATCTGAAAGTAAAGTGACCGGCATTTTAGCTTGATCTGCAGGAAATAAAATGGCAAAGTATCTTCCTAACCAAAAGGCTGGAAAAAACAAAGGAGCTATGCCAATAGAAAAAATTCTTTCCATTAACCTTGTCCTATAAAGGATGTATAGCTTAATATATAGAAGGTTTAGTAAATTCAACTTGTATGGAGGATGATGATGAATACGGAATATTATGTAGGTTGGGGAACATTAGCTTTAATTAACGCTGGACTGGCACAAGGGAAGAATAGATCGGGATTAAGCTGGTTTTTACTATCTATATTTTTAGGACCTATTGCTACCCTAGCACTTGTTTTGTCTGATAAAAGATTGTAGGTGGCGTCTGAAAAATATATAGTTTTGTCATGAGTTAACAGATTCTAAATACTGGACAAAAGATAGTAAAATGTTTATATGAGGGCATTTGGTGAAGGCTTTGTAGGAAAGACCTGTATACTATACCTTTTGCTAGAAAGAAAATCTGTGTTAGGGGACTAGGTAAGGTTAATCAAGGATATAGGGAATTTTAAAGACTTGACCAATGTATTCTGTGTAAGAAGCTTGAGTGGAGGGAGTGTATGTGGAGGTAAAAAAACCACTTTGGAATTTGGATATAATATTAGTTGCACTTAGTATTTCGATTATAAATATAGGATTAACATCATTTACTCAAGACAAACTTAATGAAAATGTTGTTGGAAAACTTTTAACTGATGCTGTCATTATTATAATAACAGGTTTTATAGGCAAATACTTCATATCAAAAGTTGGATTCCCTTTATGGTGGAATAGAGATACTAGTATATCTTTGGCAAAACAATTATTTGTTCTAATTGCTTTAGGTTTACTCATAATTATTCCTAATACTTTAATGTATTATTTAAATCAAGACTTGGTAGCAACTGTTCCTTGGATTGATTTCGCAAACTTTAAAGAAATAGTGTTAGTTTCACTGAGAGCGGGACTACATGAAGAAATACTTTTTAGACTCTTTGTTTTTACAACAGTGACATATTTAGCAAATAAAGAAATTGATTCACAAAAAAAATCTATGATACTGGGAATGATTATATCGTCATTATTATTCGGATTAATGCATGGTGGCATGAATATTTTTGTTATTGCCTATGGAGTAATACTGGCATATGTTTATTATAAAAATGGACTAATACCAGCAATAATCATACATTTTTTTGCCGATGCTATCCCTTGGACCTTACTGTATATAATAAATAAATAACTTTTATGATTACCTTCAAATATCATTAAATTAATAAACAAGTAAAGTTACTTCATATTATCTTTTTTCAAAATGTCTCATATACAAGGAGATAATCAATGATAGAAAAATTTAAGTCAAGGCATTCAATTATAGATATGCGCTTTTATTTGTATACTTGGAAAGTCAGCAAAAGTGGGGGTATATAAGATGAGGGATACCAAGTTAAAAAAGAAAATTGCAGTTACGATTGGGATATTGATCTTAGGATTATGGGTAGGAGGTATAATTCCTCAACAGATAGGAAAAATGGCTGCCATAAATTATGTAGAAAAGAATCATGGGAATATGGGACTAACTTTTATGCGTATGGAGTTTTCTTCTGTTCATGGAGATTATTTTGCAGTATTTCAGGATAGTGATGAGATCGTTTATAGTTTTCTAATAACTTCAAAATATTTACCGATAACTGTATTGTATGATCCTATAAATCTGCCAGAATAAAAAGGGATTATAGAAAAATTAAGGATAACAGTTTCTTATAAAACAAAGGTAAAAAGACTTTAGAGGGGAGACATCATAAATGAAAAAAGAAACCAAAGGAAAAATCATTATGATACTTATGTGGATAGTGATACTAGGACGTAATGGCTATCATTTGTATGAAAATAGATATGAAATAGTAGCGTTTGATAAGCATGAAGCAAGGCAAATCCTTGAAAAAACTTGGAGTCCTATAGAGACCTTTAATCATGATGTTATAGTAGATGAAGTCAATGATATCATTTTGCCACCAGTATATATACAAAATAGAGAGAGTCTGATAGCATTTTTTTCTACCACTATGGCGGAACATGCAGCAGTAAATTATTTTGACAGTTTTCTAGAGGAAAGTGAAGAATACGGATTGATAGTAAAAAAAGGTGCTTACTTCCCCACTATATATCAAGAAAGTGCATATATTTTGAATGCACATACTAGAAAAAAACCAAAAATGGAGGAAGAAGAACTAGTAATAGAAGAAGCAGGGTCTATAGCACTTGGATTAGGGTATCGTAGAAAAAATTTTTATAGAATGGATGAAGAGGGAGAGTGGGTACATCAAGGATTTAGCGGGAATTCTGGTTATTTTTTAAATGTAGAAGATAATGAGTAAATCCTGTCAGATGGCTATATACTGGTTTATTGACCATATCTATTACTATAATAGCTATTCTAGTTCGAGGAGAAATATTTGTAGGAACATTTGCCGTCTATGTAAGGCAGTTATACTTTAGGAGGTATCTTTTGCTTAGAATATCACCATTAAATGATGGTCTCTTATAATGAAATTAGTATTATTTTCTATTTTCATCAGCCACGTGGATTTATGAATAGGATGTTCTTCTTATTAGCAAAATTTTATATTACTGCACAGTTAATATTAAAGCTGTAACAGAAAAACATAGCATGGAATTATGGCAATAAAAAGCTTGATTTAGGAGGTGATTTAAATAGACATTGAAAAAGGATTTATTATACTTATTATTTGTATAATTACTTTCACAGTCACTAATATTTTCAAGTGTGAATTTGATAGAAACCAGAGAAAAAACAAAGAGATTATCAGACTGAATAGAAGTTTAACCAACCTAACATTTGGATTTGTTTGGTCTGTATTGTTTATTATATGGTCGACTATATTTATTAATAATGCTAAAAAAATGTATCAACTATTAAATGAAGAATATATGGATAGCATTTTTCAATTGTTAAATGTCGAATACCTGAGAAGTTTAAGTGGGTATTTTTATGAAAATTTTATGTTGATAGAACTCAATACTATAGTTTACTACGAAAGCAATTTCTTTGGTATGTTGACTTGGATTATTGGTTCATTTTGTTTATCAATACTATATCTTCAAAGAGGATGGCATAAAAACACAATTTATGAAAATGGAGTGCTGGTTAATGGTAAGATTATAGATTGGAATGAGATTGTTAATTATAAGTGGAATAATGGTTATAAAGAGGGATTATTTAAAAATGTGAGATACTATGAATTGATGGTTACCCTTCCTAAGTCAAAATTCTGGGATTTGGATAATAAAGTCAAACTTAAGGTTAGTTATGATGATAAGGGAGTAGTAGATGATATTTTACAAAGACTTGCAAATTAACAAAGGATTTAAACTATGTGATTTAAATTGATATTTTTTAATCTAAGACTGTAGTGAAAAGTTATTAGTAGCTTCATAGTATATTTGGTATGTTTTAAAAGATGTAGATTTATTGCACATCATCTATTAAAGACGTGCTAGGTAAATAAGATGAAGCGAAGATTATCCATATAATATGAAAGAACGATACAAGTAAATAGGAGAGATTTGATGAAAAAAATTAGACATAATAGATTTTTATATTATCTTACACTGATAACAGGATCGGTAATTATTACATCTATCGGGTATTTTTTTATGAACGGTATTCCTTTGTTTGGTGTTCCCAAAATAGAAGATGTTTCTTATGTTGAAATTTCTAGTATTAGGTTAGATACTAATACTAGAAAGATTACAGAAATCCAGGACATAAAGACAGCAATAAGTCTCACTAACTTTCTATCTTACAAATTGGGAAAACCAGAACAAAACGAGGCATTAATTGAATTTGTATTTCATTTAAAAGATGGAAATTCTTTTGTCATCAGTTCAAATGAAAAAACTGTATATAGCAATGGAAAAGCATATACTCTCAAAGATGATAATGGAACAACTTTTATAAAGGTTACAGAAGGAATATTCTTTTTTGATGACCTGCTTAAAAAAGAGAAAGGTAGATAAGTTCAAGTCCAATTGTATAAACAAATAGTATACTATGAATAAGTGAGGAGGATAAAAATGAGAAAAAATACTATGTTCAAGTTATTTTTATTATTAATAATCCCATATTTATCTGGTGAAATAATCAATAGGTTAATTAACTATGGAATTGCATTAAATTCTTCAATACTGTTATCATTTTCCAGTGTACTTTTGATTTTATTACCATTCGTTTCTACAGCTTTCTGGTTTTGGGTAGGAAAACAATTTGGAAGTCTAAAGATGCACAGGACAAAGAGTTTTATATTGGGGAATAGTATATGGAGTATTTTGTTAGGTTTACATATATGGCAATTTACTTTTGTACAGGACATTAATAGAAATATATCTATCTCCTCAATATCACAACATTATGTGCTAGGTTTTGTTAGTTGGAGTACTAAAGCAATAAGTTTGTTTACAAACACAATTCAGGGAACAATGGTAATAAGAGTGGCATATTTAATGATGTTAATTGTTTTTATAATAGGCTTTAGTAATTCTTCGCCGACAGTACAAGTTGGTGCAAAAAAATTAACTAAATAGCTCTAAATCAATATCATCAGCGTTAACTTAATACAATTATTACCAAAATTCTCTGAAACTATCATTCTGAGCATAGCGAAGGATCTTGGAGTAACGAAGAATTTTATTAACACTAAGATCCTTCGACTCCCCTTTGATTCACTCAGGATGACAAATTATGGCTTAAGTTAACGCTAATGAAATCAATATAGCAAATTCCCCGTTTAACAATATTTTTGCAAAGAAGTGCTGGAAGAAAACTTTTGGAAAGGTCAACGCATTACATCCCTTCATCGGGAGAAAAACTCTGTCAAGAGATAGGGGTTATACAACAGCATCATATCTATAAAGATACTGCTTACTAAATACAATTAATTAAGGGGAGACAAAAACAAATGGAATCAAAAAGAGAACTGAAATTGAAATATGTTTTTGCAACTAGTTTGTTAGTATTCCTTACATTTGGTAATAGTTTCGTCTATGCTAATTCATCTTGGCGATGGTTAACATCAAGCCCAAAGGAACTACTACCAATTGCAATTATTTTTACTCTAGCTATTGAATATATAGGCATTTTAAGTTTGGGGAAGTTGCATTTAATAAAATGGGAAAGAATTAAGATTTTTGGAATAATTGTATTAGCGAATATAGCTTCATTTATTTTACCTTATATTATAAGAGCGTATACGCTAAGACCAATATCTGGAGGCTGGGTAAATGCATGGAGAGATGCCTTCACAAAAGGACCTTATTACATAGTGTTATTCGGTTACTTATTTCTCACGCTTCTAGTAGAAGTACCGATTGTTTATGGATTCTTAAAGAAATATACTTTATCTAAAAAGTTTCTAATGAGCCTAATAATACTCCTAAATATTATTACAACATGCATTGTAGCGATCATAGAAAGGACCTTGTATCATGGGCAATGGTGATAGCGAAATAGTTGAATAGTTGCTGCTTTAGAGGAGTTGCTTATATATTAACTCTATAATCTATAAAAGGAAGAGGAGAAAACAATGAGAAAAAATGAGAAAGAAGTAAAAGATATTGCTGAAATTGAAGAAATTTTAAGAAGGGCAGACATTTGCAGGTTAGGTTTATGTGTTGACAATATTCCATATGTGATTCCTATGAGTTTTGGATATAGAAATAACTGCTTGTATTTACATTCTGCTAAAGAGGGCAAAAAAATTGATATGATGAAAGCTAATCCGAAGGTTTGCTTTGAGGTAGAAGTTGGTACGAAGCTAGTAAAAAAAGATATGGCTTGTAATTGGGGAATGAAGTTCATTAGTATAATAGGTCTTGGAACCGCAAGATTTATTGAAGAGAGATCGGATAAAAAAGAGGCATTAGACATAATAATGAGCCAGTATTCAGAAGATAAAAGTTTTCAATACAGCGATGAGCAGATAGAGGCAGTCACTGTTATAGAGGTAATGATAACAGAGATGAGCTGCAAAAAGTCAGGATATTAAGATATTAAATAGTTTGTTTTAGGCAGCAGTATTTCCTTCTACGGGACTATTTTTTATAGGATTAGGGGCAATATTAATGAGTGGAGTGCAATACTTTCAGAAAAAGCTATAGCAATAGGGGGAACCTTTTTAATTGCATATCGTCTATATTCATATAAATTCACTTAGAAGGGAAGCATTTATATGAAAAAAATAAAGGTAATTGGATTAATTTTAATATATGTATTCGTTTTTGGGGCTTGTTCTCAATATGAAACTACTCAAGAAGCACAGAGTGCAAACGATCATATTTTTACAGCAGAGAATGAGAACTTTCTAATAAAAACATATATTAATAAACTAGATTTTAAAGATAATGAAGAAATCAGTATGTACTCTACTATAGAATATATCGGAGAAGAAGATGATATTACGATCTGGTCAGGAGAACCATACTTTCACTATACGATTCACAACGGGCAAGAATACTTTAATGAAGGCTTGACCTTAGATATACTGAAGACGACAGTTTTAGAAAAAGGAGAAGTATATATTCTTCCATTTTCAAAAAGTGGTGGTTATTGTGCAAATGACCCTAATGCTAACTTCTGGAAAAACTATTATGCACAAAAAGAGCTGAAATTGCCTAAGGGAGAATACTTTTTTACAGCATACACAGGTTTCTCTTTAGATAAAGAACAAATAGAAAAGGTAACACTAAAAATAGCGTTTGAAGTTAAAGTAAACTAATATAAGAACCGGCACTAGTAATATATCATGAGTAAAAGGATGGTTATATGGAGGATATAGAAAAATTCATAAGAGATCTGAATTGGAATAATCCAAAGGATATAACCGATAAGGCAATACAGGAATTACTTAAAGTTAATGAAGAAGAAGCAGTATTATTAGCTAATCAATCAAATGATTTATGCAACAAATCTTGCTGGCATAACGCCTCGATAGTATTAAAAGAAATAGGCTATCCAAGGAATAGATTAGCACTTCCTTATCTGATGAATTGGTTTCAAGATGTTAATTGGCCAGGTGTTCCAGTAGTCGTAGAACTTCTTAAAGATATAGATATAGAGACTTTAGTTCCACATATAAAACATGCTATGGAGAAAGCATTAAGAGATAATGACAGCTTTTGGGCTTTTGGTATCCTATACTTATTAAAGGAGTTGAATATATCTAACTCAAAGTTAAAAGAAAGTAACCTCTTCAATCAGTTGGTTGAGTTGTCACAAAACGATACCTTTTCCTAGAAAGAAAACCTCTGTCAGGGGATTAGGTAGGGTCACCCCTGCAATATCAAACGATAGTTCGTAGCTTATTTTATCTCTTAAAGATGTGATAGATAAAAAATATATAATTGGGAAAAATAGTAAGAGGGGTTGATCTGTGAAGAATAACGATGTTGGTTACTTCTGCAATTCTAAAGTTCATAAGAGATGATATAGTACATTTTTGAAGGTATATACATAAAAATTCAAATCGTGAATAAGGCTTATTATTAATAATAGGTTTTTAGCAAAAATTCTGCTATGATTATTATAAGGAATAAGCGCAAGTTAATAGGAGTGAAAAAATAATGGAAAAAGAAAACTTAGAAACTTTAGAGGAAGCTCAAAAAATTAGAAGTCTGTTAGTAGGATTACAGGTTTCGAATAAGCCACAAGATGAATCTTTAGACGAATCTATGAAGGAATTAGAAGAGTTAGCAAAGGCTGCTGGAGCAGAGGTGATTGCTGTAGTAGTACAGAATAGACCTGCTATTCATGTAGCCTACTACATAGGTAAAGGGAAAGTTCAAGAAATTGCAGAGCTGTGCCAACATCATGAGATAGACGTAGTCATCTTTAATGATGAATTGTCAGGGTCACAAATAAGAAATCTAGAAGAAGTTGTTGGTGTAGATGTTATTGATAGGACAAACTTAATATTGGATATATTTGCCCAAAGAGCCCAGACAAAAGAAGGGAAGCTACAGGTAGAATTAGCGCAGCTGAAATATCGCCTTCCTAGATTAACCGGCTTAGGTAAGCAACTATCTAGGCAAGGGGGCGGCATAGGTACAAAAGGGCCTGGGGAAATGAAACTAGAAACTGATAGAAGACATATCCTCAGAAGAATCGATGATATCAGGGGACAGTTGAAGGAGGTTAAAAAGGTTAGAGAAACCCAGCGAGCACAGCGACTAAAATCAGATCTTCCTATTGTTGCACTAGTAGGCTATACAAATGCTGGTAAGTCTTCTTTAATGAATACTTTTTTAAGACAAAGCGAAGGTTATGATGAAAAAAGAGAAGTATATGCCAAAAATCAGCTATTTGCTACATTAGATACTTCCTTAAGAAAAATATCTTTGCCTAACAAAACGGAATTTCTTCTAACTGATACGGTTGGTTTTGTCAGTAAGCTGCCACATGATTTAGTAGACGCTTTTAAGTCTACGCTAGAAGAAGTAAAATATGCAGATTTATTGCTTCATATTATTGATGCATCTAATGAAAATTATGAACTGCAAAAACTAACAACCTCAAAGGTATTAAAGGAGTTAGGGGTAGATAACAAGAAAATTATAGATGTTTTTAATAAGTGCGACTTGCTAGAGGATATGCCAGCAACATCTAAAAGCGAAAATGTTATTTCTATCTCTGCTTTGACAGGAAAAAATTTGGATCAACTGACAGAAATGATTGATAGCATAATCGGTAAAAAGATACTAGAAATCAATTTACTAGTTCCCTATAGTGAAGGAAGCATTGTATCTCAGCTACATAAGGAAGCTGAAGTGTTGTCCACGGATTATCAAGAGGAAGGGATTGTTTTAAAAGTAAAGATAGAAGAGGATTACTATGAACGTTATAAAAAATTCCACCTGGTATAAATATATCTCCCTTTAAAATGGGAGATATATTTATTATTTTAAACAAAATTATAAATAAGAAAAAATAACAAAAAAATTATTTTTTTGAATTATTTGAAAAATATTAAGTATACTATATAATAAGTAATAAGAAAAAATTACAAGAAAACTTGAGTAAATATTCTGAAAAAATCTTGTAAATTTGTTTAAATTGGTGTATGATAGTAATTAATAACAACTAAAAAATTTAAGGAGGTTTTAACCATGATTTTTAGAAATTGCGCAGGCGGGGTAGTATTCTATGCAAATCAAGTGTTTCTCCTAAAAAATGAAAAAAGTGAATGGGTGTTACCAAAAGGAAAAATTCGTAATGATGATACTTCCATTGATGCGGCCTTAAGTCGTGTTAAGATAGAAACAGGCATTAGTGCTGAAATTCTATTAACAGCGGGAGACACATGTTACGAATTTTTTTCTATTTCAAGAAAACAGCCGGTATGCAACCAAATCACTTGGTATATAATGAAAGCTACAAACAAAAACTTTGAAATTGATGCTAAACTAGGTTTTAAAGGGGGAGGATTCTATCCAATAGATGAGGCACTGGATATGATTACTTATAGTCAAGATCAATCTTTAGTTAGTTTATCTTATAAAAAGTATAAAGAAATTATGAAGGAAAAGAAAGAAAACAAGGAAAAATTAGCGGTATAATCTTCATACACCATAAAAAGAAGCAGCAAAGGCTGCTTCTTTTTATGAAAAAATATGATATAATCATCAATTGAAATAATAGCAAAAGGAATGAGATGTTATGTTGAAGGAATATCGAACCATCTATGAAGCAGGAGCAAAGGAAGTTGTTATTGAAAAATCTAAGTTTATAGGATATGCAAAACCTATCACCTCAGAGGAAGAAGCCATTCAGTTTATTGAGGAAATTAAAAGAAAGCACAAAGATGCTACCCACAACGTGCCTGCCTATGTTGTAGGAGAAAATAACGAAATACAGAGGTATAGTGATGATGGGGAGCCTTCTGGAACCGCAGGTATTCCAGTATTAGAGGTAATAAAGAAAGAAAATTTAAGAAATGTAGTAGTCTTAGTAACTAGATACTTTGGAGGGATAAAGTTAGGTGCTGGAGGATTAGTGAGGGCTTACACAAAGGGTGCTAAGATAGCCTTAGATGATGGAAAAATAATTATTAAGAGAGCTTATAAAAAGATACATATAAAAGTAGACTATACTTTGTTGGGGAAAATACAAAATGAAATCATACAGAAGGGTTACTTACTAAAAAATGTTGAATATGATGATGCAGTGCACTTTTTTGTTTATATTACTCTAGATCAAGTAGATTTATTTAAAAAGCAGATGGTAGAATGGACAAATGCTCGATGTGAAATCATAGAGAAAGAAGATGAATATTTAACTGAACTGGATAACCAGATTATTTTTTGATAAAAATAATAAAGCATCTAAGTGAAAAAGGAAAATTTAGATCTTTAGGAGGAAAAATAATGGAAAATATTGAAAACAATAAAAAAGAAATGTTAGAAAAAAAAGTTTGGGCTGTAGTTGGAGCTACTCCAGATACCAAAAAGTTTGGATATAAAATTTATAAAAAACTTAAGGATTATGGTTATACTGTTTATGGAATTAATCCCAACTGTGAGGAAATAGCAGGAGATAAGATATATTCTTCCCTTAAAGACCTACCAGAAAAGCCAGAGTGTGTTGATATGGTGGTGCGTCCCAACATCAGTAAGACAGTATTAGATGAAATTAAAGCATTGGAAATACCTTATGTTTGGTTTCAGCCCGGCACCTTTGATGAGGAAACCATCAGCAAAGCTGAGGAGTATAACTTGAAAATTGTTTATTATGATTGTGTGCTGGTTGCATTAGATCAATAAGATAAATGTTTTGTATTATAGCCTGTTGCATAGGGAAACTGTACTGCTGGTTTTCCCATATGTAACAGGCTATAGAAAATATTTCTGATAGTGATGAACTCATAAAATCATTTTTTTTCCTTAACTTTATCTTTACATAAAATTTCGTAAATTCCCATAATCAGAAGAAAAATACCAAATAATCTTCTTAAGCTAGAAGACGGGATGGTTAAAGCGATTTTAGACCCTATCCAAGCCCCTATTAAACCAAAAATTATAATAGGTAAACTGAGTCTAAATAAAATATTTTTATTTTTTATGTGAATAATTAGAGCGACAATAGCTACTGGAATAAAGGAGATTAAATTAATGCTTTGGATTGTTTGTTGTTTAAAGTCGGTTAAAAAAATTAATCCAGGAATTAATATGGTACCACCACCAATACCCATGCCCCCAATAATTCCTGCAAATAAACCAAGAATAAATATTGCCATTAAAACACCATCCTCAGAGCAGCTAATATCATAAAGACGCCAAAGATCTTTCTTAGGTAGCTATCGGAAAAGCGAGTGAGGGCTTTAGAACCGATATAGCTTCCTATAATTCCCCCTAAAGCTACCTTCCAAGTCACATCCAATGCAGTGAATCCTTCTTTATAATAAACAAAACTACTAACCAAAGCAAAAGGGAGAATAATAGATATAGCAGTAGCATGAGCTTTGTGTTGTGGAACATCAAAAACAAAATTTAAAGCAGGAACAATAATTGTGCCTCCTCCTGCTCCAAACAGTCCGTTAATTATGCCCGCCATAAATCCTATGACCAACACTTTAACCCAGTAAATAGATTTCATTATGTTTATCACCTCAACAGAAGGTAACAATTTCAAAATAACTCTAGCTGAAATTAGTTTAACCCTATAGTTAGATAAAATTAATTTAACCATATAATATGAAACTATTCACTATAGTTTGTTTACATGAATGCATAATAAGAATATAATATTTTTTAGAGAGTTTAAGCAAATGCATTTATTGAAAACTAAGTGGATAAGACGACTAAATTTAGAAAAATGCTTGGTAAAAGGGGAGAGTACGTTATGAAAAAAGCTAATTATATTTATGAACTTATTGGGAGTACACCAGTAGTAAAACTAAATCGTATAGTAGAGAAGGATATGGCGGATATTTACTTAAAGCTAGAATTTTTTAATCCTGGAAGTAGTATAAAAGATAGAATTGCCTTAAGTATGATTGAAGATGCAGAAAAAAAAGGACAATTAAAGGAAGGCTATACTATTGTAGAACCTACTAGCGGTAACACAGGAATAGGACTAGCTATGATTGCTGCTGCCAAAGGATATTCAATCATTCTAGTTATGCCGGAAACAATGAGCATAGAGCGAAGAAAATTATTGAAGGCTTATGGTGCTGAAATCCTGCTAACACCGGGGGAAAAGGGTATGAAGGGGGCTATTGATCAAGCTCAGGAACTTGTCACATCAAACGCTAATTACTTTATGCCACAGCAATTTGAAAATCCTGCAAACGTGGAGGCCCATAGAAAATCAACAGCAGAAGAAATATGGGAACAAATGGAGGGTCAAATAGACGGATTTGTAGCAGGTGTCGGCACAGGAGGCACTTTAACAGGAGTAGGAGAAATATTAAAGCAAAAAAATAAAAAGATTAAAATTGTAGCTGTAGAACCATCTAAGTCATCAGTTCTTTCAGGAGGAGAAGCTGGACCTCATAAGATTCAAGGCATAGGGGCTGGATTTATACCGGCTATTTTAAACGAAAAGGTTATTGATGAAATTATTTCAGTGGAGGATGCCATTGCTATGGAAACCGCCAGAAAAACCGCTGGTATAGAAGGAATTCTAGTGGGTATATCTTCAGGTGCCGCTATTTATGCTGCACTACAAGTAGCAAAACAACTGGGGGCTGGTAAAAAAGTAGTTGCAATAGCACCCTCCTGCGGTGAAAGGTATTTAAGTACTGAATTGTTTCAGTAACAAAATAGTTTTCATTGTAGGGATTTTCAATGAGCAAAGTGAGGAGAGGGGAGAGTCTAGTAATTATGAGTAAGGAAATAGAAAAAAAAATTGATGTTGTTGTAGACTGGTTTAGAAAACAAGTCAAATCCTCTGGAACAAAAGGATTAGTAGTGGGAATATCAGGAGGAATCGATTCTGCGGTGGTAGCTAATCTAATAAAAAAAGCCTGTCCTGATAACTCTATGGGGGTGATCTTGCCCGTTAAAAGTAGTTTAAAGGATGTAGAGGATGGAAACCTAGTAGCAAATACCTGTGGTATCTCTCATTTAACGATTGACTTAAGTCAACAGCATGAAGAAATCATGGGAAAAGTAGTAGATGAGCTGAAAGCAACAGGAGAATACAATGAAAATAATCTAAGAATGATGGATGCCAATCTAAGGGCAAGACTTAGAATGAGCACTCTTTATTCTATAGCGAACAACCTCAATTATTTAGTTGCTGGGACAGATAATGCGGCAGAGGTACATACCGGCTATTTTACTAAATATGGAGATGGTGGGGTAGACCTACTACCTATAGCTTCTTTAAAGAAATATGAGGTATATCAATGGGCACAAGTTCTAGGTGTGCCTCAGGTAATTTTAGATAGAGCTCCTTCAGCAGGGTTGTGGGAAGGGCAAACAGATGAAATAGAAATGGGCGTAACTTATAAGAGTATTGATCAATACCTAGATGGACAGCCTATTGATGAAAAAGATAGGGAAGTAATTGATCGACTACACAAATCTTCTCAACACAAAAGACAGATGCCTCCCTCGCCAGAAATCAATATATAAATTGATTAGAGGCAATACTTATGATAAAATTTATCTGAATAAAAACTCATAAAACAAGTTCATATAGATAAGGAGAGATTATGTTATGGGTCGAATTGGTAATATCAAAGATAGAAAGGCAAAACAAGATTCTAAGCGGGCGAAAATCTACACAAAGTTAGCTAGGCTAATAACTGTAGCAGCAAGGGAAGGAGGAACTGACCCTGAATATAATGCTAGCTTAAAGACTGCTATAGATAAAGCTAAAGCAGGAAATATGCCAAATGATAACATCGATAGAGCTATTAAGAAGGCTGCAGGGGATGCTGGTGGAGATAGATATGAAAATATTATTTATGAAGGCTATGGACCAAGTGGAGTAGCTGTCGTTGTAGAAGCTTTAACAGATAATAGAAATAGAACTGCTGGCGAAGTAAGACATGCCTTTGACAAAAACGGAGGAAACCTAGGTACAACAGGCTGCGTTTCTTTCATGTTTGATAGAAAAGGACAAATTGTTATTGAAAAAAATGATGCTATCGATGAAGAAACCCTAATGATGGCGGCTTTAGATGCTGGTGCAGAGGATTTTATTGCAGAAGAGGAAGCCTATGAAGTGATTACATTGCCTGAAGACTTTCCAGCCGTAAAAGATAAACTATTGGAAGAAGGCTACAACTTTATTGAGGCTGATGTCGTCTACATCCCTCAAACCCAAGCAGAATTACAGGAAGCAGATGCGAAAAAGATGGAAAAAATGATTGATATGCTTGAGGACAATGACGATGTACAAGCAGTGCATCATAATTGGAAAGAAGCTTAGGAAGGTGGAAATACAACGTTTATACGGGTTGTAAAATCTATTGAATTACGACATACATATAGATTTTTTATAAACTGTGAAAATCAATCCTGCTGAAGCGATCCAATGTATATGGATTTCCCTAAGAAACACCCTTTGTAATGCTAGGATATATATTGTTTGGTTTTTTTACTGAATTTTATATATCTAGTGACAAAATGCACAAACACTTTTGGAAAAATGGTGCATAGACGTGAAAGTAGCACTATGATATAGTTTAATAAATAATTCTAAAAAACGAAATGTTTTTACAATTATGATTTATCTAAAGATTTTATATTTTAGTGGCAAGGACGTCGCTGACATGAAAATGTCTGCGGCGTTTTTGTGTTTAAAAAGGAAAGGGGGAAGTTCTTATGTTAGAAAAAATTAATCAAGTTCCAATAAAATTTGTTTTTGGAAAAGGAAGCTTGAAGAATATTGGTGGATTGACGAAGGCTTATGGAAAACGTGCATTGATTGTTACAGGCCGCAGTAGTACGAAGAAAACAGGTATATTAGATGCGGTGATTGGCTATCTGCAAAATGAAAAAATTAATGTTACTGTGTTCAACGAAGTAGAGTCCAATCCCCTCACTACCACAGTAAAAAGGGCAGTGACTTTGCTAAAAGAACAGGAATGTGATGTAGTGATTGGTTTAGGTGGAGGTAGTCCTATGGATGCCGCAAAATGTATTGCTTTTTCTGCCGTCAATGAGGGAGATATTTCTGACTATATTTTTGGTAAGGAAGGTAAGGGAGCACTTCCTATTATCGCTGTAACTACAACAGCTGGTACAGGAAGTGAAGGAGACAGTTTAGCTGTTTTGACAAATCCTGAGACCAAAGATAAAAAGTCCTTAAAAAGCCCATATATTTATCCAAAGGTATCTATTGTTGATCCAGAACTAATGATGACATTACCCGCTTCCATGATTGCAGCCACAGGATTTGATGCCTTGTCCCATTCGGTTGAAGCATTTTTAGCAAACCATAGCAGACCAGATATAGAAGAAATGGCTTTGGAAGCAATAGGACTGCTGTTTACGTTTTTACCAAAGGTTTATAAAAATCCAACAGATATCGAAAGCTGGGAAAAGGTGGCTTATGCTAATACTATAGGTGGGATTGCCATTGATCAGGCAGGTGTAGTGTTACCCCATGGGATGGAACACCCTGTTAGTGGTCTGTTAAATGTTACGCATGGGGAAGGATTGGCAGCGTTATTTCCAGAAATATTAGAATTTTCTTACAAATATTGCCAAGAAAAATTCTTAAGGATGGCTAAAGCGATTGGTATTAAGGAAGATGGAATAACGAAGGATCAGGTAGCATGCCAGTGTGTAAAAACTTTTGAAAAATTATTGCAGGCATTAGATTTGCAGGTAACATTAGGTCAATTAGGTGTAAAGGAAGATCATATAGATTGGTTGGTGGAAAATGCAATGAGAACAATGACTTATGCAATCTCCAATCATCCTGCTCCCTGTAAAGAAGAAGACCTACGAGCGTTATATACAGCATGCTTATAAATTTCCAACAAAGCTAAGGATTTTTAAAAACAAAGAATGATAGGATTGTTCATTACTACTTCAAAAATATTATTACATAAGGAGGAAGTGTTATGAAAAAGCAAGCAGAGAATTTTAGTAGAGTATTGTCGCAAAAAGATGTGATGGCTTTATCCTTTGGGGCTATGATTGGATGGGGTTGGGTTGTATTGGCAGGAGAGTGGATTCATAAGGCAGGAACCTTGGGGGCTATGATTGCATTCTTACTGGGTGGTGTGATGGTTTTATTTGTTGGTCTTACTTATGCAGAACTAACAGCTGCTATGCCAAAGTGTGGAGGAGAACATGTTTTTAGTCAACGTGCATTAGGAAGAAATGCTTCCTTCTTCTGTACTTGGGCCATTATTTTAGGCTATGTTTCTGTAGTTGCCTTTGAGGCAGTTGCTTTTCCTACTGTTGTTGAGTACTTATTTCCTAATTATCTCCAAGTAAAAATGTATACAGTGGCGGGATATGATGTGTATCTAACCTGGGTATTGGTGGGGGTGATTAGTTCTGTTGCAATCACGATTTTGAACTATTATGGGGTAAAGCCAGTGGCAGTAATGCAAGGAGCAGTTACCATCATGGTGGCGGTTGTAGGTTTGACTTTTTTCGGAGGATCTGTAGCGAATGGAAGTACTGAATATATTCAGCCTCTTTTTATTGACGGGACAAAGGGAATTTTAGCGGTTGCTATTATGACACCTTTTATGTTTGTAGGATTTGATGTGATCCCTCAAGCAGCAGAAGAAATTGATATGCCTTTTGAAAAAATCGGAAAAGTACTAGTTTTATCGGTAGCGATGGCTATTGGGTGGTATGTGATGATTATTTTAGGGGTCTCATTATCTTTGTCAAAGCAAGCATTAGAAGCTTCTAGCATACCAGCAGCGGATGGTATGCAGGCGGTTTTCTTTAATAGTTCTTTAGCCTCAAAAGTAATGATTATTGCAGGTATTGGAGGCATAATCACCAGCTGGAATTCCTTCTTTGTAGGAGGAAGTAGAGCGATTTATGCATTGGCTCATTCCAAACAATTACCAGCTTTTCTAGGAGAATTGCATCCAAAATATAAGACACCTACCAATGCTATTTTATTAATTGGTATACTCTCTTCCTTCGCACCTTTACTGGGAAGACGCATGTTGGTTTGGTTGGTGGATGCTGGTGGCTTAACAATTGTGGTAGCTTACTTTATGGTGGCTTTATCCTTCTTAGTATTACGCTATAAAGAACCTGATATGGTAAGACCCTACAAAGTGAAAAGAGGGAAGGCAGTAGGATTTATAGCGGTGTTATTAAGTTTTGGGATGATGGTCTTATATTTACCTGGAGCACCAGCAGCGTTAATTTGGCCATATGAATGGATGATTGTTCTTGGGTGGAGCGTATTAGGTGGTGTTTTCTATCTTTGGGCGAAGCTATCCTATACAGAAAGTTATCTCAAGGAATCCTCAATAGAAGTAGAAGAAGGCATATAATAATTTACATCTACATAGGAAATGGAGGAAAATAAAATGAAGTGCATGACAGAGAAAATAATCATAGGAGAAATTCCAGCTAGAAAAGTAATAACAAAGACGATTCCAGGAAATAAATCTTTAGAATGGATTCAAAAGCGACAACAATATGTGCCAAAAGGAGTTGGAAATATTACTCCCGTAGTAGCAAAAACAGCAAAAGGCGCCTTAATAGAAGATTTAGACGGCAATGTATTTCTTGACTTTGCTGCTGGTATTGGTATGCAGAATATAGGTCATGGGCATGGGGCAGTGATCGAGGCTATTCAAGAGCAAACAGAAAACCTACTACATCCCTGCTTTCATGTGACAATGTATGAAGGGTATATAAAATTAGCGGAAAAACTAGCAAAAAAAGCGCCAGGAACAGGTGAAAAAAAAGCTATGCTAGCTAACAGTGGTGCTGAAGCTGTAGAAAATGCCATTAAAATAGCGAGAAAATATACCGGAAAAACAGGAGTGATCTCTCTAGAGTGTGCATTTCATGGTAGAACCTATATGGCTATGACCTTAACCAGCAAAGTAAATCCCTATAAAAATGGTTTTGGTCCCTATGTTCCAGAAACCTATAAAATTCCATCGGCTTATTGCTATCGATGCCCCTATGGAGGCAGAGAAAACTGTAAGATGGGTTGTTTAGAAAGAGTGAAGAATCTACTAAAAGGAGAATTATCCCCTGATAATATTGCTGCTTTAATCGTTGAGCCTATACAGGGGGAAGGCGGGTTTATCTTACAACCACCGGCATTTTTAAAAGGATTAGAAAAGATTTGCAAAGAAAATAATATTGTTTTTATTGTAGATGAGATACAATCTGGATTTGCTAGAACCGGTACTTTGTTTGCCAGTGAAGGATGTGGATTGGACCCTGATTTAATGACTCTGTCTAAAAGTCTGGGTGCAGGGATTCCCATTAGTGCAGTTGTAGGAAAAGATGAAATCATGGATGCACCAGGAGCCGGCGAAATAGGGGGAACTTATGGAGGGAGTCCATTAGGTTGCCAAGCAGCGTTAGAGGTTTTAAAGGTGATCGAAACAGAGAACATGCTTGCAAAAGCACAAAGGATAGGAAAACAACTAGAGAAAAGACTACAAAGTATGAAAAAAGATTTTGAAGTTATTGGAGATGTTCGAGGTGTTGGAGCTATGTATGCAATAGAGTTTGTGAAAAGCAGAGAAACAAAAGAGCCTTATCCAGAAATTGTAAAAAAAATTACTGATTATGCATTGCAAAAAGGCGTGATCTTTATTAGCGCAGGGATTTATAGTAATGTCTTAAGATTTCTACCTCCTTTGGTGATGACAGAAGAACAAGTAGAAGATGGCATGGATGTGCTAGAAAAAGCTATTAAAAAAAGTTTATAAAAAACCTGTAAAACCCCTTGCCTTATAAAGCAAGGGATTTTACAATAGAAAGAAAATATTTTCTTGATGGAAGAAGGGATAAAAATGTCGATTTGTTGCCAGGAGCTATTTGCGCTACCTTCTTTAAAGTCTTTAAAGTTAATAGCAGGGAAAGAAGGATTACACAGAAATATTCGATGGGTCTATGCAGCTGAAGTTATAGAAGATGTTACAGAACTTACACAATGGTTATATGGTGGAGAACTGGTGATTATCACAGGAATAGGGATCAGAAATGAAGAAACGATCTTTCTTGAATTAATAGAAAAGATTTATGAAAAAAACTTAGCAGGGCTCATTGTATTTATAGGACCCTATATTGGAGAAATACCTATTTCTGTAATAGAAAGAGCGAATAAATTGAACATTCCTTTGTTTGCATTGCCATGGGAAGTACCTTTAGTAGAAGTGACACAGGATATTTGTACGCACCTTGTTCATCGAGAAAAACAATATAATGATGTAGAACAGTTTTTACAACAGATTCTTTTTTTTGAAGGGGAAAGTTCAAAGAGCCTGGAAGAACAAGCGGCACGCATTGGGTTTAATTTTGATCAAAGTCACAGAGTGGTGGTAATAAAACCAGATAATCTTTCCAGCTTTATAAAAGATAACCAAATAAAAGAAAGCACTATTCTGTCTCTGAAAAAACAAATTCGCCAAATAATGGAACAATATTCTACGGATACTTATAAAGGTTTTTTTCTATTTCTTAACGATGCTATGTTTATCTTGGTGAATGGAGAGATCTTTAACAAACAAATATTAAGAGAAACACTATCTTTGCTACAGGAAAAGATTCAACAAAAAATTGGATTAACTACTAGTGTTGGTATAGGCACGAAGTATAGCCAATTTTCTCAGTATAAGAAGAGTATGGAAGAAGCAAGGCAAGCACTAAAGATATCAAATCAAAAAAATTTGAAGAATCAAATTGTATTTTATGAAGAGATGGGGATTTTTTCTTTGTTATGGGAAGTAAAAAACTTAGATGTATTAAGAAAAATTCATAAAAATATGCTTTTTCCTCTATACGAATATGATAAAGTCAACGAAACTCATTTAGTTGATACCCTGGAAAAATTTTTAAATAATGGAAGAAGTATGCATACTACAGCCAAACAGCTTTTTATTCATAGGAACACACTAAAATATCGTTTAGAGAAAATAGAACAACTAACGGGCTACAGCTTAAATAATCAGGAAGACTGTTTTCATTTTCAGTTGGCCTATTATATTCATGACTTTTTAAACATATAAAAGAATAAATGCATAAAAGAAGCATTTGTTCTTTTGTTTGTATAAGCTATATTTATCTATACTTTTGTTGACAAAAGTATAGGTTTTACCATGTGTAAATTATCACTAGCTATAGCAGAAATTTATAAAATATACACAAAAAATATGAAATTAGGCAAAAAACAAAAAAAGGTATTGACAAATAAAAAACAATGTAATAATATAAAAATATACCAAAAAGGTATAAATTCCCAAGTGAGGGAGTGACATCATGAAGATTACGCAAGAAGCAGACTATGCCTTTAGAATGATCCTGTTCCTTTCAAAGGTAGATAGTGATACAAGAGTAGATGCCCAGAAGATATCAGAAAGTGAAAATATACCTACAAGATTTGCCTTAAAAATACTTAGGAAATTAACAAAGGCAGGTTTAACTAAATCATTTAGAGGAGTGAATGGCGGCTATTCTCTTAATAGAGCACCTGAGAATATTTCCTTTAAAGATGTAATTGAAGCCATTGATGGACCAATCCATATCAACCGATGTTTATATGATGAAGCGTATTGTAATCTTCATAGAACAAATACCTGTGATGTACATAAAGAATTGGCTAAGATAAGGGATACAGTAATAGATGTACTTCAAAAGGTTAATTTCAAGTCAATAATGGAAAATAATGAGACGATAGATGATTAATAGCTATACTTTAGGGTATAGTCTAATACGACAGGATTTATGTTTATCAAGTGTTGCGGTAGGGTAGACTGCCTATTTATATAGATAAAGATTACAAATTAGTGAAATTTTGATGAAAGAGAATCTATATTTGGATTTCGGTAGTTGATATAAAGAAAAGTTGTTGGCAGCGAAACTATACAAAATTAGTATACTTAAAACCGTATCTTATATAATAAATATATAAGTTGCAGCATAACTTTTATAGTTCACTGTAAAATAGCTGATGCAATATATTTATTACAACGTACCTAGAGTAAGTATATTTTTTATTATAAAGTGTACTATTTTGGTATAGTTTATAATAATATAAATAGAATCTAAAAATTATTAAGGGGGAATATACCGTGAAAACATGCAAATCAGCAGACAGTCGATTACAAAACTTTATTCAAACAAAGGAAATAGAAACATCATTTAACAGGGTTGAGAATCAAAAAATAAAATGTGGATTTGGGCAGCAGGGGGTATGTTGTAGATTATGCTCAAATGGTCCTTGTAGAATTACGCCTAAGTCACCAAAAGGGGTTTGCGGAGCAACGGCAGACACTATAGTGGCAAGAAACTTTTTAAGAGCAGTTGCATCAGGAGCTGCATGTTACTTACATGTTATTGAAACAACAGCAAAAAACTTAAAGGCTACTGGAGAAAAGAAAGAAAAAATTAAAGGAGTAGATACACTAAACCAATTAGCTGAGTTGTTGGAAATTGATGCAAAAGACTTGAGTGACAAAGCTGTAAAGGTTGCAGATAAAGTTCTACGTGATTTATATAAACCTAGAGAAGAAAAAATGGAATTAGTGGAAAAAATTTCCTACAAACCAAGATTTGAAAAATGGAAAGATTTGGGGATATTACCTGGCGGTGCGAAATCAGAAGTTTTTGATGCTATTGTAAAGTCTTCTACTAATTTAAATAGTGATCCAGTAGATATGTTGATGCATTGTTTGAACTTAGGGATATCTACAGGACTTTATGGATTAACATTAACCAATTTATTGAATGATGTTATGTTAGGGGAGCCAGTGATTAGAAAAGCGCCTGTAGGGTTTAAAGTTGTTGATGAAAATTACATCAATATCATGATAACAGGACACCAACACTCTGTAATAGCACATCTCCAAGATAGATTGATTGATGAAGATGTAAAGGCGCTGGCAGCAAGCGTAGGGGCAAAAGGTTTTAAGTTAGTAGGATGCACCTGTGTGGGTCAGGATTTACAGTTGAGGGGAGAGCATTATAAAGAGGTATTTGCAGGGCACGCTGGAAATAACTTTACAAGTGAAGCACTGATCACAACGGGAGCTATCGATCTAATTGTGTCAGAGTTTAATTGCACATTGCCGGGAATCGAACCTATCGCAGATGCCTTGATGGTACCTATGGTATGTCTTGATGACGTGGGAAAAAAAGCAAATGCTGAATATAAGCCCTTCTCTAAGGATAATGAAAAAAATATATCTCAGCATATCATTAATAAGGCTTTAGATAGTTTTAACAATAGAAGGGATAAAATAATCATTGATATTCCAAAAGATCATGGGCATGATGATGTGATAACAGGTGTAAGTGAGAAATCTCTTAAAGCTTTTCTTGGAAATACATGGAAGCCTTTGATAGATTTAATCGCTGAAGGCAAGATCAAGGGTGTAGCTGGTGTAGTAGGATGTTCAAACTTGACAGCCATGGGACACGATGTATTTACCGTTGAACTAACTAAAGAACTTATTAAAAGGAATATCATTGTTCTATCAGCTGGATGTTCAAGCGGAGGCCTTGAAAATGTTGGATTGATGTCACCTAAAGCCGCTGATTTAGCTGGAGATAGTTTAAAAGAAGTCTGTACATCTTTGGGTATACCACCAGTGCTGAACTTTGGACCATGCTTAGCTATAGGAAGACTTGAAATAGTGGCAACCGAATTGGCAGAAGCCTTAGGAATAGATATCCCTCAGCTTCCACTTGTGCTATCCGCTCCTCAGTGGTTAGAAGAGCAGGCTTTAGCAGACGGTGCCTTTGGTTTAGCTTTAGGTTTACCTGTACACTTAGCTATTCCTCCTTTTATGACTGGGAGTAAAGTAGTAAAAGAGGTTTTAACAAGTTCTCTTGTAGACATAACAGGAGGAAAGATTATTGTTGAAGATGACGTAGTGAAAGCTGCGGATGAATTAGAAGAAATTATATTAGAAAGAAGAAAAGGTCTAGGATTAGATGCTCAAAAATAGCTTTATATATTTGCTGCAAATTTCAAGATAAATATATTATAGCTAAAAAATAAAAGGAGTGAGTATCTATGCAAAGAATTAAAATAGATAAAGAATCATGTATGAGTTGCTTAAATTGTGTGATCGGTTGTATGGCTGAACATAATAAAAAGAGTAAAAGTATCTATGATTTGGATTTGGAGGATCTAACCAATGAGAGCAAAAATCATATAGAGTTAGATAGCAATAAATGCCCTATACCTATTCTATGCAGACATTGTGAAAAACCAGAGTGTGTTTATACTTGTATGAGTGGTGCCATGAGTAAAAATAAAAATACTGGATTAGTTACTTACAATGAAGAACAATGTTCCTCCTGCTTTATGTGCATTATGGCATGTCCTTACGGGGTCTTGAAGGCAGATGAAGTAGAAAAAATACTTATTCAAAAATGCGATATGTGTAATGAGCGGCAAATCCCAAGATGTGTAGAAGACTGTCCAACTGGATGCTTAAGTATAGAGGGGGGTCAGTAAAATGAAATATCTGATATTAGGGGCAAGTGCAGCAGGTATAAACGCAGCTAAAACTATAAGAGAACTAGATCCCAGAGGAGAAATAACAATTGTATCTAAAGATAATCATGTGTATTCTAGATGTATGTTGCATCACATCATAGGAGAAAAGAGAAGCATAGAAGAAATAGATTTTTCAGAAAAAGACTTTTGGTTAAGCTGCAATATAGCGTGGAAAAAAGGCCGTTTGGCTAAAAAATTGATTATTGAGGAAAAGACAGTTTTACTAGATAATGGGGAATCTCTGCCTTATGACAAGTTACTTATAGCGACAGGATCTTCTTCTCTTATTCCGCCTATAAAGAACCTAAAAGAAGGGAAAGGTGTCTATGGCTTAAGAAATATAGAAGATGCTTTGCAAATAAAAGAGGAAGCGAAGAAGATAAAAGATGTAGTTGTATTAGGGGGAGGATTAGTTGGTATAGATGCAGTTGTAGGTTTGCTAGAGCAGGATGTCAATATATCTTTAATCGAGATGGCTGATAAGATACTGCCTCTGCAGCTTGATCAATATACCTCTTCGAAATATGAGAAGGCTTTTAAATCTAGAGGGGTAGGAATCTATACTGGAGGAAAAGTAGCGGAGGTCGTGTTAGATCAAGAAAATAAGATAAAGGCTGTAAAGCTGGAGGATGAAACACTGATTACATGTGATATGATTATTGTTGCAGCTGGTGTAAAGGCAAATACAAATTTCATTGAAGAAAATACCATTAAGGTAGATCGAGGAATTGTTATTAATAGCAGATGTGAAACGAATATAAAAGATATCTATGCTGCTGGTGATGTATGTGGTAAAAATCCTATATGGCCTTTAGCTGTAAAACAGGGGATTGTTGCAGCACATAATATGTTTGGGGAAATAGCAGAAATGGATGATTTCTTTGGTGCAAGAAATGCTATGAACTTCTTTGGAATAGCAACAGTATCTATAGGATATACCAATGCACCAGATGAAAGCTATGAGGTGTTTATTCAAAAAGATAAAGATAATTATAAAAAGATAGTTTATAAAGAAGGCATTATTTATGGTGCCATCCTCCAAGGGGACATAGACTATTCTGGAGTATTAACTTATCTTATCAAAAATAAGGTAGATATATCTCGTATCAATAAAGATATATTTGAAATAAATTACTCAGACTTTTTTAGTATAAAAGAGAATAATGAATATCAATATGTAGTGTAGAGTAGCCTTGATTTTAAAACTTCTATAGTGATATACTATATACATCAGCGTTAACCTAAACTAGAATTTGTCATCCTGAGGGAAATTCCTCGTTATTCCAAGATCCTTCGATACCTTTAGGAAGACAGTTTGAGAGGATTTTGGAAATAATTGCACTAAGTTAACGCTTATGATCCCATATATAAATTAAACAGGGGGATATAAAGAAAGGGATATGCTGAAAAAAGTTTTTTAGTACTTATGATTATGATATAAAAAATTTGGGATTATGTATCTAAAAGACTCACTTAAGGAGATTAAGGAAATGGAGGTTATATTTTGAAAATCGTAGTAGAAAGCTTTACAATGGACCATACAAAAGTAACAGCCCCTTTTGTTAGAAAATGTGGTAATATTACCACACCTAAGGGTGATACAATAGCAAAGTTTGACTTAAGATTTACCCAGCCTAATGCAGAAGCTATGCCTACCGGTGCTATTCACGCCCTAGAGCATCTTTTAGCAGGCTATCTTCGAGAAGAACTATCAGATATTATCGATATTTCACCTATGGGATGTCGAACAGGTTTTTATCTGATTAAGCTAGGAGATTTATCAGAGGAGGAAGTAGGATTAGCTCTGATAAAGGCTTTGAAAAAAGTAATTAATTCAGATGAAATTCCAGCAGTAAACCCTATACAGTGTGGTAACTATAGAGATATGTCTTTGTTTGGTGCTAAAGAATACGCAAAAGAGGTAGTAGCCAAGCTAGAAAATAAGTATATAAAATAGAGAGAGAAAAACAAATCATATGGTATGTTTATACAAAAACCGTATGGTTTGTTTTTTATTTGTACAAAGTAATATAGATAAACAACATCAGGACTTAATTTTGATATACTAAGGGCTACATTTGCAGCCCCCCGGTTTTGGGGCGAAACCGTAGACCGTGTATATCAAAATTAAAGTTTGAACTTGCTTACTTGTAGCATATTGTGCTTTTTATACAAATAGCAACGTTTACTTTAGAAATCTATATTCCAAATTATTACTTTTTTTATGTATTTTTTTTATTAAAGAAAAATTTACCTAAAAAAAGAGGAATTTCTACAAAAAAATAGAATTAAATAACTTATGAATTTAAATATCTATCAATCTAAGGTGGTGAATTATTTGAAAGTACCAAAGATAAGGGTCAGATTACTGATAGTATCCATGGTGATATTTGTTATGTTATTGACACCTTTTGCAGCAGCACAAGCAAATGAGGCTACAATTGTTGCTAATCAAGGAATTTTAAGAAGGACTGCGAATTTTGATGGTGATATAGTCGAAACACTTTCTCTAGGAACACAAATAACTCTGCAAGAAAGAAATGGAGATTGGTATCGTGTTCAGTCACCAAATACTGGAACAGAAGGTTGGATGTATAAAGACCTTATTGTAACAAATGGTGAAGGAAGCAGTTCTTTAAAGAAAGGCATCATTACTGCCAGTACATTAAATGTAAGATCCATACCTTCTCTTGAGGGAAGCGTTATTACACGATTATCTAGTGGGTCAGAAGTAACGATCTTGAGTCAGGAAGAAGAATGGTATCAAGTACAATTAAGTCAGGGACCAAAAGGTTTTATACATAGTGATTTTGTGGTAGTCGTACCTAATTTACCACAGGCACAGGTATTAGAAAACAGCAGCAGGCTAAGAAAAGAGGCTAACTTACAGGCAAATATTATTGTAACTTTAAACAAAACCGACACTGTTTTTATAAAAGGCTATGAAGGTGGTTGGTACAATGTAGTTACTAGAGATTTTACTGAAGGATGGATAAGCAGTGAATCGATTGAACTACAGATTGATATTGCAAGACCAGTAAGTCGTTCTGGCACAAGGTCTCACGCTTTAAGCAATATTAAAAGTGTTTCAGAAAAATATCTAGGAACACCTTATAGATATGCTACTGCTGGACCTAGTAGTTTTGATTGTTCAGGGTTTGTTTTCTACATATTAAATACTTACTATAAAGATTATTTAAATCAAAGAGGTATTAATCTACCAAGGTCCTCAAGAGATCAAGCTAATGTAGGTACATCGGTTAGTAGAAATCAGCTGCAGATAGGAGATTTAGTCTTTTTCAATAATGGGACAAGTAGTACCATTAATCATGTAGGTATTTATATAGGGAATAATCAATTTATCCACTCTTCTTCTGGAAGAAGTATGGGAGTAATTATTTCTTCCCTTGACGAAGCAAACTATAAAAGAAGATATTCAACGGCAACGAGATTATAAAAAAATCAGGCTTATATATTAAGCCTGATTTTTTATTTTTTTATGGACTTTTTAAATTTACAATTTTAAGTAAGATAACTAACTGTCTTCAACTAACTAAAATTTAAAAGATTTAATTATATTAAGTATAAACGCTAAGGTTTTCTAATATAGATTTAACATAATTTTGCGTTTCTGCAAAAGGTGGTATACCTCCATAACGATTAACATTACCGGGACCTGCATTGTAGGCAGCTAAAGATAAAGGTAAATTTCCCTCAAATTGATTTAAAAGCTGCCTTAAGTATTTTGCTCCTCCTTCAATATTTTGTTGAGGGTTCCATACATCTGTCACTTGAAGTTCTCTAGCAGTGGCAGGCATAAGCTGCATCAATCCCTGAGCACCAGCCCTTGAAAGAGCCTTAGGATTAAAATTTGACTCAGCCTTGATAACAGATTTGATAAGGGCGGGAGAAAGGTTATATTTTTGTGCTGCTGCATCAATATACTTATCAAAGTCCTTAGGAAAGTCTTGTTTTTGCAAGTTGGATACCTCGTTGCTTAAAACTTTACCAAAAGAAGTATTGATGGGGGTTGAAAAATTCAAGTTAACAGGAATACGTTTTTGAATCTCATGCATTTTCTGAGAAAAAATATCATTAACAAAATTTTTTATCATGGGATCAACTCCAATTATGGAATAATTTTATATAACTTTATTATATATATAATAAGACAAGTATTCAATAAGTAGCAGAAGGATTTATTGAAATTATATAAGAAAGTCTAGGGGATTTGTTTATAGACATATGCTTTTAAAACTAAATTTTAATATATACAGTCTATGATTTTGCCCCAAAACCATGGGCTGCAAATGTAGTTTTTTAATATATTAAATTTTAGAAAAAATGAAGAAATACGATGAAATATAATATTAAGATGTGGAGGTATTTTTTATGAGAAAAAGACGATTGCAAGTAAGGAGAAATAGGAGAAATCATAATTACTTATGGATGTTAACTTTTTTAATTATTATACCAGTAATAGCAGTACTTATCGGGTCTCGTATAACGGAGCGAATTATGATACCTGTTTTGTATTCGGATAATATATTAGAGGAGGAAGTATTGTCTGATATTATTAATAATAATGACGAAACAGAAGTTGATGAAGTTGACGGAAAAGAAGATGATACCACAGAGACTATAGAAAAGACGGAGAATATAATGCAATTAGAGGGCTTGGAGGATACAGAAATTTTACCCTTATCCATTTATATGATCCAAGTAGCTAGCGTATCTAGTACAAGTAATATAGAAGGATTAGTAGAAGAACTAAATGAAAAAAAACTCTCTCATTTAATCTATAGAATGGAGAATTCCTACAAGATTTATACATTAGGATTGACCAACAGAGAATACATTGAAGAACAGTTGCCTGCTATTAGGGAATTTTATCCAGATGCCTATATCAGTGAAATCCATTTACCAGCAAAAAATATAAATTATTCTGAAACTGATGAAAACATAGGGGAAAACATCATAAAAGATTTAAATAGTTTAATTGTAATCATAGATAAACAGGCCAAAGAATGGTATAATTTTATAAAAGGGGAAGGCAAACTAAGCCAATATAGGGATTTATTGGAAGAACAACAGGAGTTAATGACACAACTATCAGAAAAGTTAGATACAGATGATTGGCCAGAAGGTTTGCCGGAAAAGCAAGCTATTGAAAAAATGGTTCTTCATCAAGAAGGTAATATTAAAAAGTCTACAGAACTGCTAGAAGATCAGGAAAATGCCTATAGGATACATAGTTTATTTTTAGATAGCTTATTCAGAACTTTAGAAACTATTAAATGATGAAATATCAGGAGGTGATTAAATGACATTAAAGGAAGTTCAGCAGCTATTAAATGCAGAAATTTTATATGGAGAAAACCTTCTAGACAGAGAAGCTAATACTGCTTTTGCCTGCGATTTAATGAGCGATGCATTAGCTTTTCTGGATGATAAAACATTATTATTGACAGGTTTAGTGAATTCTCATACAATACGGGCGGCGGAAATAGTAGATATTGTGGCGGTAGTTTTTGTTAGAGGTAAGAAAGCAGAAGAAGAAATTATTAAACTGGCAGAAGAACATGAGATTGTTATTATGTCAACTAAAAATACTTTATATGTTAGTTCGGGGATTTTATACGCTGAAGGTCTTGAAGGTGCTAGCATTGAATATAACTAGTTACTACTTAAAAATTAGGGTAGGAGGATGTGAGTATCATAAAACTATATTATTTAGTAGAAAAAGATGATTTTAAAAGGGCAGGACAAGCTTCTAGCAGCATTAAAAAAGTGCTAAGACAGTTGGGAATAGAGCCTAAAACCCTTAGAAAAATTGCTATAGCCACCTATGAAGCAGAAATGAATCTCATTATTCACTCAGAAGGGGGCTTTATAGAAGTCAATATCAGTCCAGAAAAAGTCGAAGTTCTAGTTGAGGATCGAGGGCCAGGGATCGCAGATATTGAACTAGCTATGAAGGAAGGTTATTCTACAGCTTCCGACCAGGTTCGAAAGCTAGGTTTTGGTGCTGGAATGGGACTGCCTAATATCAAGAGATGTTGTGATGAATTTAAAATTGAATCCTCTTTGGGAGAATATACAAGACTGCAGATCGTTATTCATAATAGGTTTGAAGATCAATAAAGAAAAGGGGGTAAACAAGTGATTACTGTAGAAGAGCTAAGTAACAAACTAGGGCTGGAAGTGGTAGCAGGTCAACAGAGTATAACAAAAGCGGTAAAAGGTGCATACATTGGAGATTTACTTAGTTGGGTAATGGCACATATTGATTCTGAAGATGCTTGGATTACAATACAGACAAATATTAATGTGATTGCAGTAGCAGCTCTAAGAGATGTTTCCTGTGTAATTGTGGTGGAAAACGCTGACATAGAGGCACCAACAATCAATAAAGCAAATGAGGAGGGTATTCCCCTATTGAGAAGCTCTCTAAATGCTTATAAATTAGCAGTACAAGTTTACAAATTTTTAGAGGGAAAATAATGGTAACAGTAGACTTGCATATTCATAGTGGATTATCGCCTTGTGCAGACAATGATATGACGCCTAATAATATTATCCGTATGGCACAGCTCAAAGGAATAGAAGCCGTTGCCATCACTGATCATAACTGTACTAAAAACCTAGCAAGCTTTATAAAGGTAGGAGAAGATAACAACATTATTTGTATTCCAGGTGTAGAAATTACTACAAAAGAAGAAGTTCACTTAACTGTACTCTTCCAGAGTCTTATAGAAGCAGAAGAATTTCAAACTATATTAGATGATACGTTACCAAGAGTGAAAAATGATACAAGATTATTTGGTAACCAATATATCTATGATGAAAAGGATAACATTGTTGAAGAATATAGCACTTTACTAATCAACGCTCTTTCTTTACCTTTGAAGGAAGCAGTTTCAGAGATAAGAAAGTTAAAAGGTATACCTATACCAGCTCACATTGACCGAAATAGCTTTAGTATTCTTTCGAATCTAGGTTTTATTGATTCAGAACTGGGCTTTAAGGTAGTTGAAGTTACACAAAATTGTAACTTTTCTGAGCTGAAAAAACTTCATCCCTATTTAAAGAATTATAAAAAAATCATCAGTTCAGATGCTCATGATTTAGGAGAAATCCTAGAAGGAGGCTTTTTTCTAAAGACACAAGATAAGAGTATCCAAGAAATTTTCAAGATACTCAAAGGGGAAGTTTAAAAATTATTTAGGAGGAAAAAACTTGAGGGAGCTAGCTTTGCACATATTAGATATTGTGGAAAACGCTGTTAAAGCTGAAGCGAGTTTAATAGAAATAACTATATGGGAAGATATTGCAAAAGATCTATTTACTATAGAAATTAAAGACAATGGCATAGGAATGGATGAGGACACAATGAAAAAAGTGGAAGATCCTTTTTATACCACAAGAACTACTAGAAAAATCGGATTGGGTATTTCTTTATTCAAGGCTGCTGCATTGCAATGCGGCGGTAGTTTTAAGATTTATTCATTAAAAGGAAAAGGTACAACCATAAACACTGTTTTTAAACATAGTCATATCGATAGAGCACCTTTAGGTCATATAGAAGATACGTTTGTCACTTCATTAATGACAGAAAAGGAAGTTGACTATATTTATACCCATTATTATAATTTAGATAAGTTTTCTATAGACACAAGGGAAGTGAAGGAGATACTTAAAGATATGTCAATTAGTGATCCGCAGGTAATAAGGTGGTTAAGAGAGTATATAAGGGAAAATATAGCAAAGCTTGTTAAATTATAAACTTTTCCAATTGGATGGTAATTGCAAAAAAATTATTGTATAATAAATGGTGTTATACTATAATAAGTATAATAATTAATTAATTAACAACTTTTTGCAATATACGATAAGTTATCTTGCAAAATGTCAATTTTTTTAGAAAAACCAGCGCTGCAGAGGATAGAATAAACCTTCGCGTATTGGCTAAGTAAGAAAGTGTAATATTTGGCTGAAGCCATGTATACAGTATATAGAAGCAAATATAATGACAGTTAAAAATAATCAAAAAAATTTTGACTTCTTTTAAATATACTGTATACAAGAATTCTTAGTAAAGAATGATTATCTCATTTGGCTATTCTTTAAAATTTAAATAAGGGGTGAAAATCAAATGAAGGCTTTAACTTTTAGAGGAGGTATTCATCCACCAGAAGCTAAGGAATCAACTGAGCATTTAAAGATTGAAAAAGCAGTTGATCCTGAAACGGTGATAATACCTATGCAACAACATATTGGTGCACCGTGTGAGCCTACTGTAAAGGTAGGAGACACAGTTAAGGTTGGACAGAAGGTTGGTGAGGCACAGGGTTTTGTTTCATCACCTGTACATGCCAGTGTTTCTGGAACCGTGAAGGCAATCATGGACATGCCAATAGTAACAGGCAACGAAGCATTAGCAGTTATTATTGAATCAGATGGGAAAAATGAAATTGACCCTTCTGTAGAACCAAAAGGTGACATCGCGGGGCTACAACCTAAAGAAATTATTAATATCATTAAGGAAGCTGGTATAGTAGGTATGGGTGGCGCTACTTTTCCAACCCATGTAAAACTATCTCCACCGCCTGATAAAAAGGTGGATACCATTATATTAAATGGTGCTGAGTGTGAACCCTATCTAACGGCGGATCATCGTATCATGTTAGAAACACCTGATGATATCGTTTATGGTTTAAAAGCTATGATGAAGGCAGTAGGTGTGAAGAAAGGATATATAGGCATCGAAAACAATAAACCAGACGCTATTGAAGTAATGCTAAAGGCCATAAGTAATGAGTCTGACATAAAAGTAGTAGCATTACAAACCAAGTACCCGCAAGGTGGAGAAAAACAACTTATCTATGCTGTAACCAATAAAGAAGTTCCTTCTGGAGGACTTCCAATGGATGTAGGGGTTATTGTAAGTAACGTGGGAACAGCAGCTCAGATAGCAAAAAGCATTAAAACTGGAATGCCTTTAATAGAAAGAGTTACCACTGTAACAGGAAAGGCAATAAAAAAACCTAGAAATCTAATGGTAAAAATAGGTACACCTATTAAAGAATTGATTGATCAATGTGGAGGTTATGCAACAACACCAGGAAAGCTGATCCTTGGAGGACCTATGATGGGTATCGCTCAGCACACAGATGAAGTATCTGCTGTGAAAGGAACATCAGGTGTTTTAGTTTTTGATAAAGAAGGGGCAAACTTGCCAAATCCTATAAACTGCATACGCTGTGGTAGATGTGTTGAGATATGCCCAGCAAATCTTCAACCAGTGTATATTAGTGAAAACTCATTAAGTAATAGAATGGAGCAGGCAGAAAAGTATCGAGCATTAGATTGTATAGAGTGCGGTTCTTGTTCATATGTATGTCCATCAAGAAGACCTTTATTACCATCCATAAGGGTAGCAAAAAATCAAATTATCGCAAAAAAAAGAGAGCAAAAAAAGAAAAGTAGTTAAAGCAAGGCAAGGAAAAGGGAGGGAAATTCATGGATGAAAAGTTAATTGTATCTTCTTCACCACATATATTGGATGATGATACAGCACAAAGAATTATGTTAGATGTGGTTATTGCTTTATTACCAGCTACCATAGCAGCAATCTATTACTTTAGAACAAATGCGGCTATGCTTATATTACTTTCGGTACTAACTGCTGTTGTTACTGAGGCGGGTATCCAGAAGTGGTTAGGACGTCCTATAACGATAAATGATTTTAGTGCAGTTGTTACAGGTTTATTACTAGCACTAAATATTCCTGCATCAGCACCATGGTGGATGCCAATTGTTGGTTCATTCTTTGCAATCGCTATTGTAAAACAAGTATTTGGGGGAATAGGTCATAACTTTATGAATCCTGCATTAGCTGGAAGAATATTTTTGACACTATCTTGGACAGATCGTATGACAGCTTGGATTACACCAGGCGTGGATGCAGTATCTACTGCAACACCACTGGCACTAATTAAGGAAGCTGGTGGCATAGTACCAGCCAGTGCACCACCACTGGTAAATACGATTATAGGTAACACTGGTGGAAGTATGGGGGAAACATCTGCTATACTGTTGCTTTTAGGTGGAGCCTACTTAATTTATAAGGGCGTTATTTCTTGGAAAATACCAGGGATTTATATAGGGACAGTAGGGGTTTTAACTTTAGTATTTGGAGGATTTGATGCTACCTATATGTTATATCATGTGTTTTCAGGTGGTTTAATGTTAGGTGCTATTTATATGGCTACCGATTATGCTTCTTCTCCTGTAACACCAAGAGGTAGAATGATTTTCGCTTTTGGATGTGGATTATTAACTTCAATTATAAGACTATATGGAGCATATCCAGAAGGTGTGGCTTTTTCAATATTATTAATGAACGTAGCATCGCCATTAATAGATAGATATACAAGCCCGAGAGTATTTGGGGAGGTGAAATAGTCAATGCGTGAAATAGTTAAATTAGGTATTATATTACTGGTTATTACCGCTGTAGCAGGTCTAGTGTTGGGTTACACTAACGATATGACACAAGGAATTATTCAGCAGAGAGCTATGGAGGAAACGATAGAAGCAATGGGGGCTTTACTGCCAGAAGCCGACGACTTTCAGGGAATTGAAGATGAAAACGTTTTTACTGATGAACTCATCGTAGAAGCTTATGAAGGTACCAAAGAGGGAACTACAGTAGGATATGCTGTAAAGGTTGCTCCTCAAGGTTATGGTGGAAGAGTAGAATTATTAGTAGGTATGTCAGATGAAGGTAGAATTACTGGAGTGAAAATAGGAGATCACAGTGAAACACCAGGATTGGGTTCTAAGATTGCTGATGCTGCCTTCGTTAACCAATTTCTTGATAAAGGAACAGAGGATGCATTTATCATCACAAAGGGGGGAGAAGCTGGAGATGAATATATCGAAGCTATCTCAGGTGCTACCGTTTCTTCTAAAGCGGTTGTAGATGGTGTAAATGCTGCACGTAGTGTATTTGAGGAAGTGTTGAAGAATCGCTAAACTATCGGAGGTGAATTGCTGTGAAAGCAAATAGAATATTTACGAAGGGTTTGTTTTATGATAACCCAGTTTTTGTACAAATGTTGGGTATGTGTCCGACACTGGCGGTAACAAATTCCGCATCAAATGCTTTGGGGATGGGTCTAGCTACTACTGCAGTATTGATTGGCTCAAATGTGGTTATTTCCCTATTAAGGAATTTCATTCCTAGTAAAATTAGGATTCCAGCCTTTGTTGTAGTTATTGCTACTTTTGTAACCATGGTAGGTATGATGATGAGGGCATATTTGCCGGCTTTAAATGCTGCATTAGGTTTATTTATTCCTCTAATTGTTGTAAACTGTTTAATTTTGGCAAGAGCGGAATCCTTTGCATCTAAAAGCTCTGTACCTGGTTCTGTTGTAGATGGTGTGGGTATGGGTCTAGGTTTTACAGGTGCACTAGTTATTCTTGGAATGGTAAGAGAACTTACTGGCGCTGGTACAATCTTTGGAAGAGCTATTATGGGTGCTAGTTTTGAACCAGCAAGATTTATGACAATGCCACCAGGAGCGTTTTTGGCATTAGGTTTGTTATTAGCCTTAATCAATAAAATTGGTTCAAAAGACTTAAATGAATTATAGGGGGGTGTAGGAGTTGTCAATTTCATCACTGTTTGTTATTCTTGTAAGTTCGATTTTAGTAAACAACTTTGTATTATCAAGGTTCTTAGGGATATGTCCATTTTTAGGGGTTTCAAAACAGGTTGAAACAGCTGTAGGCATGGGAGCAGCAGTTACATTTGTTATGGCCTTAGCTTCTTTAATTACCTATTTAGTAGAAAGATTAATTTTAGTACCTTTAGAGATACAATATATGCAGACAATAGCTTTTATCTTAGTTATTGCATCTTTGGTACAATTAGTTGAAATGATTATTCAAAAAAGTAGTCCTACACTGTATCAGTCATTAGGAGTATTCCTTCCACTGATCACTACAAACTGTGCGGTGTTAGGGGTTGCTATCTTAAATATTCAGCTTCAGTATAATTTATTTGAGACAGTGTTACATGGTGTAGGAGCAGCGATAGGCTTTTCTCTAGCAATTGTCTTATTTGCTGCAATTCGCGAAAGATTAGAGTTGGCTCATGTTCCTAAGGCTTTTAAAGGATTTCCGGTTGCACTTATTACTGCAAGTCTGATGTCGTTAGCCTTCATGGGATTTGCTGGACTTGTGTAAAGGAGGGGTCATATGAATTTTCAAAGCATTATTTATCCTATTGTTAGTTTAGGTGGTTTAGGTTTAGTTTTTGGAGCAGGACTAGCTTATGCTTCACAAAAATTTGCTGTTCCTATAGATGAAAGAGCAGTTGCTATTAGAGATATTTTACCTGGTGCCAACTGTGGAGGTTGTGGTGTGCCAGGGTGTGATAGTTTTGCAAAGGCAGTGGCAGAAGGAGCATTACCTGTAGACGCATGTCCTGTAGGAGGTCCTGATTGTGCTAAAGCTATAGCAGAGATCATGGGAGTAGAAGTAAGCACATCTGCTAGAAAAGTGGCGAAGGTTATTTGTAACGGTAATACTGAAAAGTGCAAAGATAAATTTAATTATCATGGTATCAATGATTGTATAGCTGCATCTATGGTAGGTGGAGGGGGAGACAAATCCTGCAACTATTCCTGTTTAGGTTTTGGAACCTGTGTAAAAGCCTGTCAGTTCGATGCAATAGAAATCGTTGACGGAAGAATTGCTAAAATTATTCCAGAAAAATGTACTGCATGTGGTAAATGTATTGAAGTATGTCCAAAGGATGTCATTGACATGGTTCCTTTTGACCAAACAGTTGTTATTACATGCAACAACAAGGAATCTGGCAAAGTAGTAAGAAAAAAATGTGAAGTCGCATGTATTGCTTGTCAATTATGTGTAAAAGCATGTCCATTTGATGCTATTGACTTTAAAAACAATTTAGCTTTCATCAACTATGAAAAGTGTACCCAGTGTTTTGTGTGTGTAGAAAAATGTCCAACCAAGGCAATTGAAGGGGATCTTGAAAAGAGAAAAAAAGCTGTTATAAATGATGAAACTTGTATAGGGTGTACTATTTGTAAAAAGCAATGTCCTGTTGAAGCCATTGAAGGAGAATTAAAAGGTAAACACAAGATTTTAGCTGACAAATGCATAGGATGCGGTGTTTGTGAAGCCAAATGTCCTAAAAAGTCCATCACAATGAATTAATTTATAACCCTCTAGCAATTGCTAGAGGGTCAGTTTTTTAGTTGCACAATTTCCTATCATAGGCGTTAACTTAATACAATTATCATCAAACTTCTCTTAAACTGTCATCCTGAGGGTAGCGAAGGATCTTGGAGTAGCCAAGGATTTTACTAACACTAAGATCCTTCGATTCCGCTTTGCTCCACTCAGGATGACAAATTATGGCTTAAGTTAACGCTAATAATTTACTATTTAAGGTTTGTGAGAATAGAATTTAGACTTTAAGAAAAGACTTGTTCTTATAAATATCATTTTTTTTCTACTTGTAACTTCAACTCTTTAGTGATAAACTTTTAATGGGCTAATTTAACGATTTTGTTTTCAGAATCTATAGAAGGTGTGATTATAAATGAATACTAAAAAACTAGTATACTTATCAATGTTAGTTTCATTAGGATTGGCTCTTCACATAATGGAAGGTTTTATTCCTAATCCATTTGTAGGGATTGCTCCAGGAGCAAAGCTAGGTTTAGCCAATATCATTGGATTGATTACGTTGGTGATTTATGGAATTAAATATGCACTTATAGTTAACTTGCTAAGAGCCTTCATTGCTGGAATGGCATCTGGGGCTGTTACTTCTATGATATATAGTATGGCGGGTGCTGTTGTCAGCACGTTGATGATGTGGGTAGTGTATAAGCTTTTTAAAAAGTATTTTAGTTTAATAGGGGTCAGTATTTTTGGAGCTATAGGTCATAATATAGCTCAGTTGACTGTTGCCGCCATCATTATTAACAATATAAGGATTTATGTTTATTTACCGATTATGATGTTTGCCAGTATTTTTACAGGAATCTTTATAGGACTTACAGCAAATCTCACACTAAAGAAAATAAAAGTACATCTTTAATAGGATGATGTTTTTGCTTAGGATAAGAGGGGGAAAAATATGAGTAAATATCGAAATCCTTTAACATTGATACTGTTAATTGTTACTGGTGTTGTATTAGGTAGCTTAATTGGCTCTTCATTGGGGAATACTTTACCTATATTGTCTTATGGTCCACAACCTTTAGGCTTAAATGACCTTGAATTAGATTTAGGCGTTATTTATCTTAGGCTTACTTTGCTAATGAATATAAATGTAGCCAGCCTACTGGGATTACTATTGGCGGTATTAATATTTAATAAATTGTAGGTGATTGTATGTATAAACTTATATTAGCTTCAAATTCTCCTAGGCGAAAAGAAATTTTAGAAAATTTAGGACTCAAGTTTAGTATTATTACAAGCGATATAGAAGAAAAAGTAAACTATAATATAGAACCCTATAGAGTAGCTTGTAATTTAGCTTATCAGAAGGCTAAAAGTGTTTCAGAAAATATAACAGATCCAGCAATTGTTATAGGTGCAGATACTATTGTTATTCTTGATAAAATTCTCGGAAAACCACAAAACTCTGAGGAAGCTTATGGAATGTTAAGAAGCTTATCAGGAAGAACTCATGAGGTAGTTACTGGTATTGCTATAATAGACTGTTATCATCAACAACAAGTGACGGATTATGAAGTGACAAAGGTACATTTTAGAGAAATTAATGATGAAGAAATAAAAAAGTATGTAGAGACTGGAGAACCTATGGATAAAGCTGGTGCATACGGTATCCAAGGTAAGGCATCTTTGTTTGTTAAAAAAATAGAGGGAGATTATTATAACGTTGTGGGCTTACCTGTATTTAAGTTAGGAAAGATAATGCATCGTTATTTTAATATGAGTTTTCTATAGGTACTATCTATGAATTTTAACCTAAATCTTCTTGGGAAGGACTTTATTATTAAAGTAATGCCTGGGTAAATCTTTGGCATAAGAAGTGTTGAGGTGAATAAAATGAATATTTATACTACGATTAAAGAGATGCCGGAATATGAAAGACCAAGAGAAAAAATGGTAACTTATGGTGTAAATACTTTATCAAATGCAGAACTTTTGGCTATTTTGCTTTCAACGGGATTTAAGGAAATGTCGGCTATTGGTTTAGCAAATAGCATTTTATCTTCAACAAAAGAAGGATTACGTTTTTTTACAGATTGTACCATAGAAGAATTAATACAAATAAAAGGTGTTGGTTTAGCAAAAGCGACGCAAATAATTGCTGCAGTAGAACTTGGAAAGCGTATAGCTTTGACTACAAAAGCAAATAATTATAGAATAAAGGGTCCTGATGATGTGACCCACTTGCTTATGGAAGAAATGAGGTATTTAAAAAAAGAATTCTTTAATATTATACTTTTAAATACAAAGAACGAGCTGATTGCTGTGGAGAACATTTCTATTGGAAGTCTAAATGCTTCTATCGTGCATCCAAGGGAAGTATTCGTGAGGGCTATTAAACGTAGTAGTGCTTCGATGATTTTGGTACATAACCATCCCAGTGGTGATCCACAACCAAGTAAAGAAGATATAAACATAACAAACCGCTTGGTGGAGGCTGGAAAACTAATAGGAATCGAAATTTTAGATCATATCATTATAGGCGATAATGTTTATATTAGTTTAAAAGAAAAAAATATGATGTAATGTATATTTAAAGGAAGGAGCAGTACTAATGGGAATTTTCAAGTTGTTTTCTAGAGATATGGGTATAGATTTAGGAACCGCCAATACACTAGTATATGTGAAGGGAAAGGGTATCGTTTTAAGAGAACCCTCGGTTGTGGCTATTCAGAGTGATACAAAAACCGTTTTAGCGGTGGGGGAAGAAGCAAAAAGAATGATAGGAAGAACACCGGGAAACATTATAGCAATAAGGCCTATGAAGGATGGTGTAATTGCTGACTTCGATATTACGCAAAATATGTTAAAATACTTTATAAGGAAAGTTTATTCTAGAAAAACATTGATTTCTCCTAGAGTAGTGGTTTGTGTGCCATCTGGTGTAACTGAAGTAGAGAAAAGAGCTGTAGAAGAAGCCGCCCTTCAAGCTGGGGCTAGAGAAGCCTATCTGATCGAAGAGCCAATGGCAGCAGCTTTTGGTGCAGGACTTCCTGTAGAGGAACCAACTGGAAGTATGGTAGTAGATATAGGAGGCGGTACTACGGAAGTAGCTATTATCTCTTTAGGAGGAATTGTTACAGCTAAATCCATCAGAGTTGGTGGGGATGAGCTTGATGAGGCTATTGTACAATATATTAAACGTCAGTATAATCTGATGATTGGTGAAAGAACTGCTGAGGAAGTGAAAATAACTATTGGTTCCGCTTATCCAAGGGAAATAGAAGAAAAAATGTTAATCCGTGGTAGAGATTTAGTTTCAGGGTTGCCTAAAACACTGGAGATTTCTTCTAAAGAAATATTGGAGGCATTAAAGGAACCTGTTAGCCAAGTAGTTGATGCTATTAAATATACATTAGAAAAAACGCCACCGGAACTAGCTGCGGATATTATGGAGATGGGTATCATGCTGACAGGTGGAGGTGCACTACTAGCAGGACTAGATGAATTGGTTAGGAAAGAAACTGGTATGCCTGTACAAATTGCTGAAGAACCATTGGACTGTGTGGCTTTAGGAACAGGTAGAATGATAGAGGATATTGATAGTTACAGAGCTACAAAAAGAAAATTGAGATAAAGATGGTGAGGAATATGGGAAAAAGAAGCATGAAAGATAAGCCTATAATGATAGTGACAATTGTCGCTATCATTCTCATTATCATTATAGGGATGACTTCTAGGCAAAGAGAAGGTGTAACCACTGTGGAATCTTGGATTGGAAACCTGATAAGTCCTATTCAAAGAGTAACCTATACAGGTACAACTACTGTTGGTGATGGTCTTGCATCAATCTTTCAGTTTCGGAGGATTGATAGAGAAAATCAAGAACTTAAGGCAGAAATAGCAGGTTTGCAGGAGCAGCTTATTGAGACAAGATTGACCCGGGACGAACTAGAGGAGTTAAGAGGTTTAAACTATGCTCTTAACCATATAGAAGAGGAGGTAGAACTTCAGCCAATTGCTGCAAATGTAATAGGTAAATCTCCAAGTAACTGGTTCGAGGTATTTACCATAGATGTAGGAAGTAACCGAGGTATTTCAAAAGATAGTATTGTCTTGGCTTCTAATGGATTAGTGGGAAGAGTTTATGAAGTGGGAGGAAATTGGGCGAAGGTTATCTCTATTGTTGATAATAATAGTTCAGTAAGCTTTCAAGTTCTAAGAGATAGAACTTATCAGGGAATTGTATCTGGTAGTATCACAAATGAATTATCAGGATATTTGTTTGATCCAATGGCAGAAGTAGTGATAGGAGATAGACTAGTAACTTCTGGGTTAGGGATTTATCCTAGAGGAATTCTTATCGGGGAAGTTGTAGAGGTATCAAAGTCTAGTGATCAATTGTTAAAAACCATCACAGTAGAGCCTGCTGTAAACTTTAGAAAGATGAATAAAGTATTGGTTATGACGCCAAATATATAGAAAAAAGGGGCTAAACGAAATTGAAAACACTCATGATTAGTTTGATTATAATGATAAATATCGTTTTGCAGCCGGCACTATTGCCATATATAAGTATTTACAATGTCATACCAAATACTAGTCTTATATTGGTAGTATGTTTTTCTATTAACAGCAAAAAGAACCGAGGCGCTTTGATAGGAGGCACTATTGGGATACTTCAAGATATTATCTTTGGAAAAATGATAGGAATAAACGCTTTAATTTATATGTTAATAGGTTATTTTATTAACCTAATAAACAAAAATATATTTAAAGAAAACCTAGCGATTCCTTTTGTTTTTACATCTTTAGCCACTATATTTTATTATATTGTAGGACTCCTTCTTGTTTACTTTTTAGGCTATAATTTACAATTTTTTAGCATTTTCAGAAATATGTTTATTGTAGAAATAATATATAATTCTATTTTTTCTCTTTTGGTCTATTTTTATGTATCAAAAATTTTCAAAACAAAGAAAACTAGATATTAGAATGGTGATGAGATATGATGTTTAATAAACTGGAAAACAGATATAATGTAACGCTATTGATATTCTCCCTTGTTTTTGTTGTTATTTTATTTAGATTGGCAACCATTATGATTGTGCAAGGAGAACAATATCGAGAACAGGCGGAAAACAGAATTTTCAAGACAATACCACTTCCAGGGGCTAGGGGAGAAATCCGTGATAGGTATGGAAGGTTACTTGCGGGAAATCGTCCAAGCTTTACTGTGCAGATGATGAAAAATGAAGTGGTAGATGAGAAAATAAACGAAGTATCCCTCAGCATAATAAATATATTAGAGAAGAATGAAGATAAGTACAATGATGAATTTCCTATTATTTTTACAGAAGAAGGAGAATATGTATTCACCTATGATTTAGAACTTCAAGCATGGAAAGAAAGAAACGATCTTATCGATGTAGATGATGCTAGAGATGCCTTTGAAATTTTAAGAAGACGTTATAATATAGCAGAAACAGACCCAATAGAGGTACAACAAGAATTTATAAAAATTCCTAATCTAAGTGTTCCAATATCTATTAGAACTTGGAAATTTACTGAGGAAATGAGAAAAGAACAATGGCTGGAAAGTTACAACATAAGAGATGTAGAGACAACGGCTGAGGAGGCTTTTCAACTACTAAGAACTAGAACTTATAGAATACCAGAAGACTATTCCGATATCGACGCTAGAAAAATTATGCTTGTGAGGGAACAGTTAAGAAGACAGGGGTATTTACAATACCAACCAGTTCGAATAGCACAGGATATTTCTGAAGCATCGGTGACGGAGATTGAAGAAAATATTATTAATCTTCCAGGGGTAAATATAGCTGTAGAGCCAATAAGATATTATCCAGAGGGACAGCTTGCTGCCCACACTTTGGGATATTTGGGGAAAATATCTCAACAGAGTGAGATTGACAGATTCATAAGAGAATTAGGATATTTGCCCACTGATATTATTGGGAAGTCAGGCATAGAGCATAGTTTTGAGGAGACGTTAAAGGGGGCAGACGGCTCACAACGAGTGATTGTTGACTCTGTAGGAAGACTAATTAGTGTATTAGAAAGGGAAGAGCCTGTGCCGGGTGATGCGGTACACTTGACTATTGATGCCAACTTACAGCGAGTAACGGAGGAAACCTTAGAAGCAGTATTAAAAACCCTTCAGGTAGGGGGAACCTATACAACTCGTTGGGGAAGCGAGCGTTTGATGGGTAGAAGTGGCGTGATGAAGAATGCAACCTCAGGTTCTGTTGTGGTGACAGATGTAAAGACGGGAGAGGTACTGGCAATAGCTAACTATCCCGCCTATGACCCAAACTTATTTGCTACTGGAATAAGTAGTGCCGATTGGCAAAGACTTATGCCAGAAAACGAGAGAGATCCGTTGGCTCCAAGACCTTTGCAAAACATTGCAACAAGTACAGCCATACAACCAGGTTCTACCTTTAAAATGATTGTAGGGTTAGCTGGTATAGAACAAGGTTTGAGTCCTGAGTATAAGATCTTGGATAGAGGATTTATTCAGGTAGGAGGACATAGTTTTGGTAACTGGCTGTGGAATCAAAGTAGATCAACTATGGGACACCAAAATCTACATCAAGCTATTGCTGACTCCAATAACTATTACTTTTACTCCGTAGCCAACGGCTATGATTATGGTGCCGGCAGACCCCTTCCAATACAGATGAATATGGATATTCTGACAGACTATACAAAGAGATTTGGACTTAATGATAGAACTGGTATAGAAATAGATGTACCTAGAGAACGATCTGGAGGAGTTCCCAGTGTGGAAAATAAGACAAGAACTGTTAAAGCCATGCTGAGAAATCATTTGAGGCGGCAAATGAAACTAGAAGATTTAGACGAAACAAGGCTAGACAGGACACCAGAGGTATTAACAGAAATTATAGAAGAAATTGTAAGCTGGGCTGAAGAAAATCCATCGAGATCTGTTATGTACAATAGAATGATAGAATTAGGCATCAGCGAAGATAAAGCAGGAATTTATACAGATATTGCAAAATACAGTTACTTTAACCAAGCACGATGGAGTGTAGCGGATACCATGAACTTTTCTATAGGCCAGGGGGAACATTCCTATACCCCTCTACAGATGACAAACTATATGGCAATACTGGCAAATGGTGGATATAGATATAATTTGAGCTTAATAAGAAAAACTCAAAGTTATGATGGAACAAATACAGTGGAATATCCACCAGAACTGGTAGAGCGTATACAGTTAAGAGACTATAATAATTTGGATGAAATTAATTATGGTATGTATTTAGTAAACGAAACTGGTACAGCCAGAAATTACTTTAGAAACTTTCCTATCAAGGTAGCTGCAAAAACTGGTACAGCTCAAAGAGAAGGAAAAATACCACCAATAGATGAGGTGGAGTATCTGAAGCGGCATTTAAGATCTTTTGGTGTAACAGAAGCTGCTGTGGAGGAGGTTACTGCACAGTTGATGGAGGAAAATAAAGATAATCCTAGGTATCAAGACAAAGGTTTTGCCATGAGGGAAGCCATTAGAACTTTAAACCCAAGAGCAAATTTAGATCAATTTAAAGACGATTATGACAACTACTCATGGTTTACAGGTTTCGCACCTTATGAAGATCCTCAGATAGCAATCTCCGTGTTGATTTTTCAAGGGGGATCAGGAGGATATGGTGCACCGATATTTAGAGAAATTGTTGCAGAATATATGGGCTTGAATACAGTGGTGGAGAATGATGGGAGTATTATTGAGAACAGGTTAACTAGATAAAGTTAACCTGTTTTTAAGTACATAGAAACAGGTCTTTATATGGATTGCTGTAGCAAATCATGGTTTTCTGTCGTTTTTAGTACTATAGTCATTGTGTTTTTTTATTAATATTAAGAAGGATTTATGCTATATTTGGAGAATCATACTATAGTGATACAATATACAATTCAAACAATCTAGCTAGACTATTTAATTCACTAGTGGGGGTAGTATTCCATGACCGAAGAAAGTGCCATCGAGTTTAAGGGGACGAAACAAGGTCTTTTTATTCATATTAAGCCGAACTACGATTTTGAAGCCATAAAAAAACATTTAATCGATAAACTAGAAAAAACAGGATTTTTTTTTAAGGGTGCAAATATTTTCCAAATCGAATGTGGGTGGCTTACAAGCGAGGAAAAAGAAGAATTAGAAAATATTATGACAACTAGATATAATTTAAACATTATAAAAAGTGTAAATATATCTAAGTCTGATGGGGTGAAGGAAGACGTATTTGAAGGAATTAGTGAGGGAAAAACAAAATTCATTAAAGGTACAGTAAGATCAGGGCAAATTATTGATTATGATGGCAATGTAGTTGTACTTGGAGATGTAAATCCCGGGGGACAGGTTGTTGCTAGAGGAAATATCATCGTGATGGGAAATTTGAGAGGTATAGCATATGCAGGATCCAATGGCAACATAGAGGCCTGTGTAGCAGCCCTTTACTTAGATCCCGCACAGCTAAGAATTGCCAATGTAATTGCTAGGGCACCTGACGGGGAATATGAAAAACCTAAAGGGCCGGAATGGGCACGGATAAAACAAAACATGGTGTATATTGAACCTTACTTAAATAAATAATAAAGCAAACTAAATACATAGGAGGTAGTAAATTATGGGGGAAGTAATTGTTATTACATCGGGAAAAGGTGGTGTTGGAAAAACAACGACTACCGCTAACCTTGGAACAGGTTTATCGCAGCTGGGGTATAAAGTTGCAGTTATAGATGCTGATATAGGCTTAAGAAACTTAGATGTTGTTATGGGATTAGAAAATCGAATTGTATACGATCTGGTAGATGTTGTAGAAGGAGTATGTAGGCTTAAGCAAGCACTTATTAAAGATAAGAGATATGAAGGCTTATACCTATTGCCGGCTGCCCAGACAAAAGACAAAAATGCTGTTACACCAGAACAAATGTGTAAACTAACAAGTGATTTGAAGGAAATTATGGACTATGTTTTAGTGGACTGTCCAGCGGGAATTGAGCAGGGTTTTAAAAATGCCATTGCTGGAGCTGATAGGGCTATTGTTGTTACAACACCAGAGATATCGGCTGTAAGAGATGCAGATAGAATCATAGGTTTATTAGAAGCCTCTGAGCTAAGAGATCCCCTTTTAATCATTAACCGTATTAGAATTGAAATGGTCAAAAGGGGAGATATGATGAATATTGATGATATGATTGATATTTTAGCCATTAATTTGCTAGGTGTAGTACCTGACGATGAAGCGATTGTCATATCTACCAATAAGGGAGAACCTGTGGTTACAGATAAAAACTCAGTGGCTGGAGAGGCCTATAGAAATATTGCTAAACGTGTTGCTGGGGAAGAGGTTCCTTTTATCAATATGGAGACAAATGAGGGCTTCATGAAAAAACTAAGAAAAATTTTTGGACTAGCTAAATAGTTTAGAAAGGAGGAAAACAATGGATTTTTTGAAGTTTTTTAGTAAAGATAATGGAACGAGCAAAAATGTAGCAAAGGAACGATTAAGATTGGTGTTGGTGCACGATAGAACCAATTGCTCTCCTCACTTTCTTGAAATGGTGAAGGGAGATATTATTAAAATCATATCAGACTATGTTGAAATCGATGAAAGTGGTTTAGATGTTAAATTAACCAAGACAAAACGGGACATAGATGATGTATTGGTACCAGCGTTAGTAGCAAATATTCCGATAAAAAAAATGAAGGATAAAACTCGTACAGAATAACTACAGGAGGCGAAAAACTATTTATGAATATTGCCCTTATTGCCCACGATAATAAGAAGGACATGATGGTTAACTTTGCAATTGCTTATGAAAATATCTTGAAAGAACATAACTTATCTGCAACAGGTACAACTGGTAGAAGGATCATGGAAGCCACCTCACTGCAAGTGAAAAGATTCCAATCTGGACCACTTGGAGGAGATCAACAAATAGGTGCAGAAATAGCAACAAATTCAATGGATGTTGTTATTTTCTTAAGAGATCCTTTAACACCGCAGCCACATGAACCTGACATACAAGCTCTTATAAGGTTATGTGATGTAAATATGATTCCTGTTGCTACAAATATTGCTACTGCAGAAATTTTGATAAGGGCTTTAGAGCGCGGTGATTTAGCCTGGAGGAAGTATGTTAATAAAAAATAGATATAAAAAAACCATTTATTTTAGATATAAAATAAATGGTTTTTTTATATCTAAAAACAAGTAATAAAGGATTAATTTTTTTGCTGTTTTACTTATGGAATCTCAACTTAATGAAGGCAAATTTCCCCTAATTACTATGTCGGGATGTAATAAATGAAGACTTTAAACAATATATTTATACTAAATCTAAACAAAGGAGGGTTATATAAATGAATGGAAGAAAAAGGGATACACCGATACAATCTATGAGAATTTTTCAAAATACAATGTATAAAGACAACGAAGCCTTTGGGGGTATAGACTTTAACTTATGGTTGCACCAGACGCTAATTAGGTTAGGTGTATGCTTGATCATTCTATTTACTGTTGTTGTAATAAAAAACATCAATACAAAACCAACAAACTATATCATTGATAAAGTAACTTATAATGTCAATAAGGAGTTTGAAATTGCTGAAAACTATGATAGGTATAAGAACATGATAGTAAGTTTAACAAGAAGGGGAGAAGAAGCATTAGCGGTTATCAATATAGGTACATTTTCAAAACTTCAGTTTGCAAATCCTATGGAAGGCATGGTTGTCACATTTTTTCAAGATGAGCAGGAATCTGGAAAAGTCTCAAGAGGGATTGACATAGAAGGAAAAGCTGGGGAAAATGTACTGGCAGCTCAAGAAGGTGTTGTTATGGAGGTAGGACAAAATCAATCCAGTGGCAATTATGTTATTATAAAACATAAAGGCGAACTGTTATCTGTTTACAAAAATTTAGAAAAATATGTAGTAGATAAAAATCAAAAAGTTGTCATGGGGGAAGTAATTGGTACAAGTTCGGGAAAGCTGCAGTTTGAAGTATGGCGTGATAGAGAACCTATTGATCCCTTTGAATTGATTGATTTTCATACGGAAAGTATGTAGACTTTAAGGTAGGCATTGATCATGAAACTATTTAAATTATTTGGTATATATATAAAAATAAACTATATGTTATTACCGATTTTCGTTTTTAGTATTTATTATAAATACTTTTTTCAATTGATAGTAATGATTTTTGTTATTGTTGTTCATGAACTGGCCCATTCTCTAACTTCCATACATTATGGGATAGATGTGGAGGAAATAGAACTTTTTCCCTTTGGAGGAGTGGCAAAGGCCAATAACTATCTAGAAATGGACCCATTTAAAGAAATGGTGATTGCTATTGTAGGACCGATGTCTAACTTCATTATGATGTTTGTAATGATTGTATTGCAATCTTATATAGCATTGCAGATGGAATTAGTGCACTTTTTTATACTTTCTAATCTTACTATTGGACTATTTAATATGCTGCCTATTTTACCGTTAGATGGTGGACGAATTTTAAGGGCTTATATAAGCAGCAAAATTGGTTTAAAGAGAGGAACAAAGGCGGCTATAAGGATTAGTAAAGTCCTAACTATTTTTCTGTTTTTAACAGGAATTCATTTTGGTATAAGGGCTCAAGAAAACTTATTTTTATGTGGTGTAGCCGTTTTTTTGTATATAAAAGCTAATAAAGAAAAAGAAATGATGACATATACTTCCATTTATCAGATTGTGACAAAAAAGAAACAACTCTTGGAGAAAGGAATTATGGATGTAAAGTATTTAACTGCTTTGGAATCTATCGATCTTAGAAAGACAGTACAAGAATTTTCTACCTGGAAATACCACCTTGTGACGGTGATCAATACGAAAGGAAAGGTGTTGGGAAGTCTATCAGAAAGCGAGATTTTAGATGCCATGATAAAGTATAATCATAGAATTACTTTAGGAGATCTTATAGAGCTAAAAAAATAATATCGTTATACTAACATATTTTCAAATTATATATGTTATCATATACTTATAAAGAAAAAACTACCAAAGAAAAAAGACTGGAGGAACAAGAATGAATAAAGTTGAAATTCATGATTTACTATATAAAGTAGAAAAGCCTGCTAGATATCTAGGAAATGAATTAAATAGTATACATAAAACAATTACAGAAGAAACCATACGCTATGCTTTTTGTTTTCCTGACATATATGAAGTGGGCATGAGTCACTTAGGAATGCAGATTTTATATCACTTAATAAATACTGTAGAAGATGTTTATTGCGAGAGGGTCTTTACTCCAGCACTAGATATGGAGAAAGAAATGAGAAAGATGAATATTCCGCTATTTGCTCTAGAGAGCCGGCAATCAATAAATAATTTTGATTTCGTGGGTTTTACTTTACAATATGAGTTGAGCTATAGTAATATTTTAAATATGCTTGATTTAGCAAGAATACCAATATATAGTAAAGACAGAGGGGAAGAACATCCTATTGTTTTGCTAGGAGGCCCCTGTGCTTATAATCCGGAACCTATCGCCGATTTTGCTGATATCATTGTTTTAGGAGAGGCAGAAGAAGTACAATTAGAATTGATAGCGTTATATCGAACCTTTAAAAAAGGTAAATATATAAAAGAGGAATTTTTGAAAGAAGCTTCTAAGATACCAGGTATCTATGTTCCTAGCTTATATGAAGTTAAGTATCATGATGATGGAAGAATTCACTCCTTTATGCCTAAAATAGAAGGTATTCCTTCTAAAATTAAGAAAAGAATTATAAAAAATTTAGACGATGTATTTTATCCAGAAAAATTAATCGTTCCTTATCTAAATGTAGTCCATGACCGAGTTGCATTAGAAATTTTTAGAGGTTGTACAAGAGGCTGTAGATTTTGTCAGGCAGGAATGATTTATAGACCTGTTCGTGAAAAATCTATAGACAGATTATCTACTTTAGCCGAAAGTTTACTGGCATCTACAGGATACGAAGAAATCTCTTTAGCATCCTTAAGTACCAGTGACTATTCAAGTCTAAATGATTTTGTAACCCATCTTATTGATAAATATAGTAAAGATAAAATCGGGATATCTTTACCATCTTTGCGGTTAGATAATTTTTCTTTAGAATTGGTAAAGGAAATACAAAAAGTAAGAAAGACAGGACTAACATTTGCACCTGAGGCCGGCAGTCAAAGACTAAGGGATGTTATTAATAAAGGATTGACGGAAGAAGATTTAATCAATGCAAGTCAAAAGGCTTTTGAATCTGGGTGGAGTAATGTAAAGCTCTATTTTATGTTAGGGTTGCCTACGGAGACTTTAGAGGATGTAACCGGCATTAAGGAGCTTGCTTTTAAGGTAATTGATCTATACTACGCTATTCCTAAAGAACAAAGAGCAAAAGGGTTAAATGTTACTATCAGTACTTCCACCTTTGTTCCAAAGCCATTTACACCTTTTCAGTGGGTGCCTCAAATTACCTTAGAAGAAATAGATGAAAGACAGCAATTTTTAAAGCAGCAGTTAAATAGAAAAAGCATTACCTACAACTATCATGATGCAAAAACCAGCTTTTTAGAAGCTGTATTTGCTAGAGGAGATCGAAGATTATCAAAAGTTTTAGCCTTGGCTGTTGAGGAAGGCTGTAAATTTGATGGATGGATGGAACACTTTGATTTTGATAAATGGATGGGAGTCTTTGAAAAGTTAGGAATAGACCCTAAGTTTTATGTCAATAGAAAAAGAGAATATGAAGAGATCCTACCTTGGGATCATATCGATGTTGGTATAAGTAAAGAATTTCTTATTCGAGAAAATGAAAAAGCTATAAAAGGTGAACTAACACAGGACTGTAGAACAAATTGCTCTGCCTGTGGTGTGAATCAAGGATTTATAGGAGGAATATGTTAAATGTATAGAATAAGGTCAAGATTTTACAAGAAAGAGGACATGATTTTTATCTCACACTTGGACTTAGTACGTCTTTTCGAGAGGGCCTTTAGAAGAGGAAATATTCCTATCTCCTATACGCAGGGCTATAATCCCCATCCCATCATGGCTTTTGCAACTGCATTAGGTGTGGGGGTATCTAGCGAAGGAGAATATATAGATATAGAAGTAGAAGAAAAATTAGATATAGAAGATTTTATGGACAGGTTAAATCATGTTTTACCACAGGGACTAGCTATAGTTGAAAGCAAATATATTTCTCGAAGTGAAAGTTCGCTAATGTCTGTTATTCAGTATTCTACCTATATCGCAAGGGTTGTCCTTGATGAAGAGGTTTGTAGTGAGGCATTACAAGAAAAATTAAAAACTTTTTTAAACTTAGAAGAAATTATAGAGATAAAAGAAAAAAAGAAAAAAGGTAATTATAAAAAATCTAATAGAAAACAGGTACAGGAAATTAATATTCGACCTTACATACAAGAAATGCAAATACATACAACCGAAGAAAAGGAAATAATATTTAAAATGATGTTGGCTGCTGGTAGCAGTGGGAATTTAAAACCTGAAATCGCAGTGAAAAAATTTGGAGAAATAGCTGAATTGCAGATGGACTTTGATAAAATAAGAGTGCACAGATTAGAATTATTAACACAAATACAACCACAGTACTTGACACCTTTAGATACGATAGAATCTTAATATTGTATTATTGTCCATAGTAGCAGGAGAAAAACCATAGAAGTGAAGCTTTTTAAATAAATTTTTATTAAAAGACTTGTTTTATGGGTGAAAAAATAACTAAAAACACAAAAAAATTAGTTACATATAATTGGGAGTTGGTGGCATGAATCAAATTATTGTGGATACGACGATCAATGAAACTAGACTAGCGTTAATAGAAAATAATGAATTAGTTGAGCTGTATATTGAGAGAAAAAATAATAAAAGAATTGTAGGAAATATTTATAAGGGCAGGGTGACCAATGTATTGCCGGGGATGCAGGCAGCTTTTGTGGATATCGGTTTAGAAAAAAACAGCTTCCTCTATGTTAAGGATGCAGTACCCCAAGAATATCAATATGAAGAAAATGAAACCTTTCAAAATGTAGCTATAAAAGACCTAATAAAAGCAGGTCAAGAAATCATTGTTCAAGTTACTAAAGAACCCATTGGTTCTAAAGGGGCTAGAGTTACTACCCATATTACCCTGCCTGGAAGATATTTAGTATTGATGCCTTATACCGATTATTTAGGTATATCAAGAAGAATTACAAGTGAAGAGGAAAGAAATCGATTAAAAAAAGCTGTTGAAGAAGTAAAACCTCAAAACATGGGTGTTATTGTCAGGACAGTAGCGGAAGGTAAGGATAAAGAGGCTTTTAATGACGATATAAAGTTTTTGCTGAAGCTCTGGCAGAAAATCGAGAAAGAAAAAAAGCTAGGATTTGCTCCAAGAATGATCTATAAGGATTTTGACTTGGTGGATCGAACCATTAGAGATATCTTTAGTGTAAATATTGATGAATTTATTATGAACAATACAGAAGACTATAAAGGAGCGTTAGAACTAGTAGATTTGATTTCACCAGCATTAAAGGAAAGACTAGAGCTCTATGATGAAGAGTTAGAAATTTTTCAATACTATAATATAGAGACCCAGTTTAAGAATAGCATTTTGAGAAAAATATGGCTAAAAAGTGGGGGCTATATTGTTATTGATTCTACAGAAGCTTTAACAGTGATCGATGTTAATACGGGAAAGTACGTAGGAAGTATCGATCTAGAGGACACTGTTTTTAAAACAAACCTTGAAGCTGCTCAAGAAATTGCCAAACAACTAAGGCTAAGGGATATAGGAGGTATCATCATTGTAGACTTTATTGATATGACCAACGAAAATTATGTAGAGCGGGTACTTCAGGTTCTAGAACAATCATTAAACAAAGATCGTACTAAGACCAAAATCCTAGGAATGACATCTCTTGGGTTAGTAGAAATTACAAGAAAAAAGGTAAGACAGCGACTAGAGTCATTATTATTAAAACAATGTCCCTGTTGCGAAGGTACTGGCAGTGTATTAAACGAAGAGGTCTTACTGTTTAGAATAGAAAAAGAAGTAAAGCGAACAAAAAAACATACAAATGCCGAAGCCATTGTTTTTGAAGTGAATACTGATGTATATGATGGGCTTTTCAAAGATAAGTTAATTATTAAAGAACTAGAAGAAGAATATGATATGAGAATATGGATTTTGCCAAAGAAGGATGCTCATTTTAACGACCTAAATGTTAAGGCCCGGGGAAAAACAGAAGTGATGGAAAAATTAGTAAAAGAACTTCAAACATAGTCCTTGACATAAATAACCCTCTATGATATTATATATATCTGTAGGTAGCCGCACGGATCGGGTTTAAAACGATGTTACCTAGTATTCGGCGAGACTGGTTTGAGGAGGTGTAAGTATGTACGCAATTATTGAGACAGGTGGAAAGCAATACAGAGTACAAGAAGGCGATACATTGTTTGTTGAGAAATTAGATGCAACTGAAGGCGATGTAGTAACCATTGAAAATGTATTAGCTGTATCTAAAGAAGGCAATTTAACTGTTGGTAATCCAGTAGTTAGTGGCGCTAAAGTTGAGGCTAAGGTTGTTGAGCAAGGTAAAGGTAAAAAAATCATTATCTTCAAATACAAGCCAAAGAAAGACTTTAGAAAGAAACAAGGACATAGACAACCGTATACAAAGTTAATGATCGAAAAAATTAATGCGTAGGCTGTGTAACATATGATTACAATAGACATTGTGCGCAATAAAAACAATGAAATTATTGGTTTTACTACTTCAGGACATGCTTATGCAGATGAGCCTGGGAGAGATATTGTTTGTGCTGCTGTTTCTATGTTAACCCAAACAATAGTATTGGGGTTATATGAGGTACTAGAGGTGAAGGCAGCCTATAGCATAAAGCATGGTTACTTAACCTGTAGCATCCCTGAAGATATTTCAAGGGAAAAAAGACAGCAAGTTAACATATTATTTGAAACTATGGTAGTAGGGCTAAAAAATATTCAGGAAAATTATTGTCAATATATAGATCTTCATGACAAGGAGGTGTAAGTCATGTTTAGAATTGATCTTCAATTATTCGCTAGTAAAAAAGGGGTAGGTAGCTCCAAAAACGGTAGAGACAGTATCGCTAAAAGACTAGGAGTAAAAAGAGCTGACGGACAGTTTGTAACTGCTGGAAACATCTTAGTAAGACAAAGAGGTACAAAAATTCATCCAGGTACAAATGTAGGTAAAGGTTCAGATGATACACTTTTTGCTTTAATAGACGGTGTTGTTAAGTTTGAAAGAAAAGGAAAAAATAAAAAACAAGTCAGTATTCATGCTGCTAACTAGTTTATTAAACCGCCGAATCACGGCGGTTTTTAGTTTAATTTTTATATTTTATTGCAATAATATAAATATAGATGTGTAACTAAGAATTAAAGAAAAAAAACACACTTATGAAGACATATCTAGGACAGTTGACAGAAACTTTTTTGTTGATATAATAAAATTAGCAAATTTACATAAAAATATAGAAAATAGCAAAATAAAATATTATAATTTTAATATAATAAGGGTGAAAATAAATATGTTTATAGATAAAGCAAAAATCCATTTAAAAGCTGGTAAAGGCGGTGATGGCGCTGTTGCCTTTAGACGAGAAATCTATGTTCCTGCTGGAGGACCATCAGGAGGAGATGGAGGCAAGGGCGGTGACATCATATTTGAAGTAGATGAAGGCATGCGTACGCTGATGGACTTTAGATATAAAAAGCATTACGTAGCCAACAATGGAGAAGACGGTAAAAACAAAAATATGTATGGGAAAGATGCAGAAAACTTGATATTAAAAGTCCCTCCAGGAACGATTATCAAAGATGAAAACACTGGAGCTGTTATTGCTGACCTAGTAGAGGGTGGAGAGAAAAAAATTATTGCACGTGGTGGTAAGGGAGGAAAAGGAAATATTCATTTCAAGACCGCTACGAGACAAGCTCCACGATTTGCTATTGCAGGAGAGCATGGTGACGAGCTCACTGTAATCTTAGAATTGAAAATGATTGCTGATGTTGGATTAATAGGATTTCCTAATGTAGGTAAATCTACTATTCTCTCTGTAGTTACCAGTGCAAGTCCTAAAGTAGCAGACTACCATTTTACTACATTAACACCTAATTTAGGGGTAGTAAAAACAAAGTATGGAGATAGTTTCGTTTTAGCAGATATACCTGGACTTATTGAAGGAGCTCATGAGGGCGTTGGATTAGGCCATGAATTTCTTAGACATGTTGAGAGAACAAAACTGCTTATTCATATCATAGATATTGCCTCTGTAGAGGGTAGAGATCCTTTAGAAGATTTTGATAAGATTAATGAAGAACTAAAGTTATATAGTATGAAGTTAGCAAATAAACCCCAAATTGTAGCTGCCAACAAAATGGATATTCCTGAAGCAGAGGAAAACCTTAAAAGATTAAGAGAAAAATTAACCCCTATGGAAATAGAAGTATTCCCAGTGTCTGCTGCTACAAACAAAGGACTAGAGGAATTATTCATTTATGTGTCCAAAAAACTTAAAGAAGTAGAAGAAAGTTATATAGAAGATATCGTGGTAGAAGAGGAAAAAGTATACCAATATCAAAAAGATGATAAATATCAATTTACAGTTGGTAAAGAAGATGATATCTTTATAATTGGAGGAAAATTTGTAGAGCGATTAGTGAACTCTATAAATTTTGACGATATGGATTCATTAAGCTACTTTCATAAAGTTTTAAGAAAGCGGGGAATTATCGATGAGTTAAAAGCAATGGGCATTCAGAATGGAGATACTGTAAAAATTGAGGACATTGAATTTGAGTACTATGATTAAGAGATGGGGGTTTACAGGTAAAAATGAATTGCATACATTGTGAAAATTGCAAACTGAGTACTAAGACTTATTATTGTTTTGCTAAAAATGATTTTGTTATTCCTACAGAGTCTACAACAATGGAAAAAGTAAGAAGTGGATGGAAAAAAGGGGAAAAAGAATATGAAATCCACAGAAGAAAAATAAGAAAAGAAGTAGAAATATAGAAAAAAAGGAGTAGATCCATGTTAACAGGTAAGCAAAGATCCTATCTAAAAGGAATGGCTCATGACATAAAACCAATAACCCAGATTGGCAAATATGGGATTAGTGATAGTTTTTTAACACAGTTAGATGATGCTTTAGAAGTTAGAGAAATTGTTAAAGTGAATATTTTAGAAAGTAGTCTATTAGATACTAAGGAAACAGCTAATGAGGTGGCAAAAACCCTAGAAGCTGAGTTTGTTCAGGCAATTGGAAACAAGTTTACTATCTATAGGCCTTCAAAAAATAATCCTAAAATACAACTACCCAAAAGCTAATGCTTAAGCATTAGCTTTTATAACATCACTGTCAATAGTGAATAGATGTGATATGTAAAAAATTATAAAGGAGTCGATTATATGCAATTACCATTTTTAAAAATAGGTGATTTGGTGGCAAGTGTACCTATTATTCAAGGGGGTATGGGAATAGGCGTTTCTTTATCAAAATTAGCTTCAGCGGTAGCCAATGAAGGTGGGATTGGAACAATATCTGGTGTACAAATAGGATTTAGAGAACCTGATTTTGAAACCAATACAAATGCTGCTAATATAAGAGGGTTGAAAAAAGAGATTAAAAAGGCAAGAGAATTAAGTCCAAATGGTATTTTAGGTGTTAATATCATGGTTGCTATTAATAACTATAAAGACATGGTTACAGCCGCAGTGGAGGAAAAAGTCAATCTTATTGTTTCAGGAGCAGGTCTACCTACAGAATTACCTGGGATGACTAAGGAATCTAAAACCAAAATTGCACCCATTGTATCTTCTGGAAAGGCTGCTGCTATTATTGCAAAGATGTGGGATCGTAAATATGATTATGCCCCTGATATGGTGATCGTAGAGGGCCCAGAGGCTGGCGGTCATCTAGGTTTTTCTTTGGAACAACTAACAGAAGAAACAAAACCTAAGCTGGTAGACCTTGTAAAGGATGTTATTCAAGCAATAAAGCCTTTTGAAGATAAATATAACAAAACCATACCTGTAATCGCTGCTGGTGGTATCTACAACGGAAGTGATATTGCTGAATATCTCAAGGCAGGAGCCGCTGGGGTACAAATGGCAACCAGATTTGTAGCGACAGAGGAATGTGACGCTGACATAAAATATAAAGAAGCTTATATCAACGCAAAACAACAAGATATTCAATTAGTAAAAAGTCCAGCTGGCCTACCAGGAAGAGCTATAGGAAATGCTTTTGTAAAGAAGACAGAAGCAGGAAAACAACCAGTACAAAGATGTTATGATTGCTTAAAAACCTGTGAACCAGCCACTACTCCCTATTGTATTTCTCAAGCCCTCATTGAAGCAGTAAAGGGAAATATAGAAAATGGACTTATATTTGTAGGCAGTAGTGCACATAAATTAGATAAGATAACAACTGTAAAAGAGCTTATCAGTGAACTGATTCATGAGACGAAGCTAGCTTTAGAATAATATATAAATCTATCTTTTCCCTGCAGTAAGCTTGAATTGCATTTATCCAAATGTCATATTTCCTTTTGCTTTGTTGGTCCATGAGGATATTTGGTATAAAGGATAAATGCATTAACTTTTTACATAAAGTAGTATGGTGTGAAAGTAATATTGTAATAATTGAACCAATAACCAAAGATAAAACTGAAAGGGGTGTATTGATGCACAAGCCAAGTAAAAGGTATGGCATCATGGGGGGGACCTTTGACCCTATCCATTTAGGTCATTTGTTTATTGCTGAAACAGCTTTAGATGAGTTAAGTTTAGATGAAGTTATCTTTATTCCTACAGGACTTCCCCCCCACAAAGACCAAGAAACTGTAACGGACTCACATCACAGACTGCTGATGACATCTATTGCTATTGATAGTAATAAAACCTTTAAATTATCCACAATCGAAATCGATAGAAAGGGACCTTCCTATACAATAGATACAATACAAAGCATTTTACAGAATCATAAAGAAGAGGTAGAAATATATTTTATTACTGGTACCGATACATTTATGGAAGTAGATACTTGGAAACACTATAAAGATGTATTGCAAATGATCAAAATTGTTGTAGCAACGAGACTAGGGTATAATGATAGGAGCTTTAATGAAAAAGTGGACTTATTTACTAAAAAATACAAAGCGGAGATTATAAAAGTTACGGTGCCTATTTTGGAGATTTCATCAAGTGATATTCGAGATCGCATAAAAGTAGGGAAAACCATTAAGTATTTAGTTCCTGAAGGCGTAGAAGAATATATAAAAAAAAATCAACTATATCAATAATTTTAAAATATACTTTAATAATAGGTGTGAAAAATAAAGTATAGGAGCGTAGTATATATGAGCCATCAACTAATAAGTACAATCAAAAGAGCATTAAAAGATACCATTAATCCTAAACGGTATGTACATACTATGGGGGTGGTTAAAGCTTCCATAAACTTAGCAAAACAATATGGTGAAGATCCACTGTGTGCCACAATAGCAGCTCTACTCCATGATTATGCAAAAGATTATACACGAGATGAATTACTACATTATATTGAGGAACATCACCTGACTATGGACCCTATTATGTTTGAAGCCCATGAACTTTTGCATGGCAAGGTGGCAGCTTCAATTGCAAAAAACAAGTTTGATATTGAAGATAAGGATATTCTGAAAGCTATAGAAAACCATACAACTGGTGGAGAAAACATGAGTAAACTAGAAAAAATTATTTATTTAGCAGATTTTATTGAAGAAGGCAGAAACTATCCAGGTGTAGATCAACTAAGAAAAATTGCTGAAGAGGACTTAGATAAAGCAGTTCTTCAAGCATTAAATAATACGATTGTTTATGTTTTGAGCATAGAAAAATTACTACATCCCAATACACTGTTTGCTCGTAATGAAATGTTAAAAAAGCTGAAAAAAGATGAATAGAGATATGAAATACTTTTTATTGAAGAGGTGAGATATGGGAAGGCGGACAAAACAAAAGAAAAGACCAGTTGGTTTTATTTTAGTTCTTGTCGTTGTTGTAGTTGCAGGTATTTTTTTCATAAATAATAAATCAAGCCATCGAATAAATATTTTGGTTCTCGGTGTAGATGCTTTAAATTTGCAAAAAAGTCAAGCTACTAGAGCAGATACGATTATGCTTTTGAGTACAGAGGGTGATGGTAGCAACCCTGTATTGATTTCTATACCAAGGGATACTAGAGTCAATATCCCAGGTAGAAGGTCACCTGAAAAGATTAACCATGCTCATGCCTATGGAGGTGTGGAACTACTAACAAATACGGTGGAAGGGTTTTTAGATATTCCCATTCATTATTATGTTAGAGTAAACTACAAAGCTGTGGAAGAATTGGTAGAAGCGTTAGGTGGTGTAACTGTCGACGTACCTATAGATATGAAGTATTCTGATCCCTACGATGACCCGCCGCTTCATATCGATATAAAGAAAGGGCAGCAGGTCTTAGGAGGAAAAGACGCCCTTCATTTTTTGCGTTTTAGGAGTGGTTATGCCAACCAAGACTTAGGAAGGATTCAAGCACAACAAAAATTTGTACATGCTTTGATGGATAAAATGATGTCCCCTATGACTATTTTCAAAGTCCCTACATTAACAAAAACTTTTTATAATAACGTAGATACCAATATCCCCAAGAACAAAATGCTTTCATTAGGCATAAAAGGCTTAAGAGCAAAGTTCCAGGAAATTACTAAGTTAACATTGCCGGGATCTACTGCAATGGTAAATGGTATCTCCTACTACATCGTGAAGGATCAAGATATACAAACGATAAAGGAAAGTCATTTAACAGCATCTAGTGAATTAAAGTCTAATAGTGTCATTGAAGTGTTAAATGGATGCGGTGTAAGCGGCGTAGCTGCGGAATTTGCTAAAAAGCTGGAAAGAGAGTCCATTACAGTTGCAACCATAGGAAATTATGAAACAAATGATATGAGTGAATCCTTTATAGAATATCATCCCAAACATAAAAAGGAGGCACGAAAGGTAGGCAAAGCTTTAGGAATAAAGAAACTTATAGAAGTAAAAGAGGAGATGACAACAGTAGATATCAGCGTTGTAGTGGGAAAAGATTTAGTTGAAAATTAATCATTAAAAGCCTCCCCTATTATAAAAAAGACCCATACCCACAAAGAATTTTGTTTTGGAGAAATTGACATATATTTAAGGAATCAAAATATATTATAACTGTATACATTTATCGAGGACAGTATACAGATTCTTTTAAAACAAGATTAACTTAAGTATGTAAAGACATCACTTATGTAATTGAGTAATAGGGGGGGCAATATGGGAAACTTAGGGGCTTTTTTGTTGTTTATTTTAGGTATAATTATCATTATTAAGGGTGGGGACTGGTTTGTTGAATCTGCTGTTTGGGTGGCCAAAGTAACAGGAGTACCTAATGTACTAATTGGTGCTACAATTGTAAGCATAGCAACAACACTACCTGAGCTGTTGGTCTCTTCCATTGCTACTTATCAGCATCACTATGATGTTGCAATAGGCAATGTGGTAGGATCTATGGTTTGTAATATTGGGCTTATATTGGGGCTAACAGCTTTATTATCTCCAATAAAAATTCAACCCAGCAGATTCGCTGTCAAGGGTTTTTTTATGCTGCTTTGTGGTATAGTATTGTTATTTTTAGCCAAAGATACCATTATTACATCTCAAGAAGGAAACCTATTTATTATACTATTTTTTATATATATTGTTATGAACATATTAGAGTTCAAAAGTACTGGAAGAAGTAATAAGGAGCACTATGAGGTTTCTAGTTTAAGTAGAAATAATGTGAAAATAAACATAGGAAAATTTATAATAGGTGCTTTGTTTATTACTGGGGGAGCAAGACTATTGGTAAACAATGGTATTATTATTGCTGAATTAGTGGGTGTACCACAGCAAGTAATAAGCTTAACGCTAATTGCTCTAGGAACCTCCCTTCCTGAATTAACTACAGCTATAGGATCTGTAATAAAGGGTCATGGAGAAATCTCTGTAGGAAATATTTTAGGTGCCAATATTCTTGACATTGTGATGGTACTAGGTGTATGCTCAAAGTTAGGAGAAGGGGGCATGGTTATCAACTATCAAAATATCATGTTGGGATCAACCATTCATAATGTGCCTCAATCCTTATATCTAGACATTCCAGTAGCTTTACTAATGATGCTGATTTTGGTTTTAGGAGGATTTTTAAAAGGAGCGATTAGTCGTACTATAGGTTTCAGCGTATTATGTATCTACATTATGTACTTAGGTATATTAGCTAAACTATTTATATAAAAAGAGGAGGAGTTAAATGAAAAGTACAACCTTTGATTTAGTAGCAAAAGTAGTCAAATCTATTGATGATAAATTAGGACAGAACATAACTGTATTGGATTTAAACGGTATAACTACCTTATGCGACTATTTTGTTATCACCAGTACTCCCTCTATCCGGCAAGTAAAGGCAATTACCGACGAGATTCAGGATAGATTAGAAGAAGAAGGGATTTATGTGTTGCACAGAGAGGGTTATACTTCAGGGAGATGGGTACTCTTAGATTATGGAGACATTGTCATTCATATACTTTATAAGGAAGATCGAGAATTTTATAATATAGAAGGAATTTGGAAGGATGCAGTAACAATAGATGTTGACAAAATAATTAATAATAATATATAATTAAATACAATATACTAAATAAGTATGAATTATTAGAAAAAACTAATCATATAAAATAGTACAAGGAGTAGTAAACAGAAAATGCTTTTTTAGAGAGTTGATGGCTGGTGAAAATCAACAAAGCACACTGTTGAACTTGCCTTATTTCATTTATGCTATTTAGGATGGAATCCTTTATCAACCGAAGAAGTGGACTTTCTGTCAATTAGGGTGGTACCGCGGACTATTGTGCTCCGTCCCTAAATAGACATGAAAGTTTTTGTTTTATCCAGAAAAAATTGACATTGAAGGAGGAAGATTAAGTAGATGGCTACTTATGATTTTAAAAAAATTGAAGAAATATGGCAAAATCGATGGGAAACTGAAAAGCTATTTGCTACCTATAATGAAGATCAACCTAAGTATTATGTACTGGAAATGTTTCCGTACCCATCAGGTAAAATCCATATGGGGCACGTTAGAAATTATTCTATAGGAGATGTTATTGCTAGATATAAAAAGATGAAGGGCTATAATGTCCTACATCCAATGGGCTGGGATGCTTTTGGGCTACCTGCAGAAAATGCAGCTATTAAGCATGGTATTCATCCTGGTATTTGGACGGAACAAAACATTAAAGACATGAAGGAGCAGCTAAGTACATTAGGTTTAAGCTATGACTGGGATCGTGAAATAGCAACCTGTAACCAAGACTATTATAAGTGGACCCAATGGCTATTTTTACAGTTTTATCACGAAGGCTTAGCTTATAAGAAGGAATCTAGGGTAAACTGGTGTCCGTCTTGTGAAACAGTTTTAGCAAATGAGCAGGTTGTCAGTGGAAAATGTGAGAGATGCGATAGCTCTGTTGGAAAAAAGATGTTAAACCAATGGTATTTTAAGATTACAGAGTATGCAGAGCAATTATTAGAGGATATAAAAGCATTGGAAGGTTGGCCTCACAAGGTAAAAGTTATGCAGGAAAACTGGATAGGCAAAAGTACCGGAGCAGAAATTGAATTTGAGATTGAAGGATATCAAGATAAATTAACAGTATTTACTACTAGACCAGATACAGTTTTTGGAGCAACCTATATGGTTTTAGCACCAGAGCATCCTTATGTAAAGGAATTAGTAGAAGGCACTGAGTTTGAAGAGGCTGTCGATGCTTTTGTTACAAAGCTTCAGCACATGTCTGATATCGAGAGAACTTCAACAGATACAGAAAAAGAAGGTCTTTTTATAGGACGATATTGTATCAATCCTCTATCCGGTGAAAAAGTACCTATTTATATTGCTAATTATGTCTTGGTGGACTATGGTACAGGTGCCATCATGGCAGTACCAGCCCACGACCAGAGAGACTTGGACTTTGCCAAAAAATATAATATTTCCGTAGTACCAGTTATTCAATCGGAAGAAAAAGAATTTTCTATAGATGATGAAGCCTATGACGGTAGTGGTATTATGATCAATTCAGGAGAATTTAATGGACTCAAAAATGAAGAAGCCTTCAATAGGATTTGTGATCTTATGGAAAAGCAAGGTATTGGTAGAAGAAAGATTAGCTATCGATTGAGAGATTGGCTGTTATCTAGACAAAGATATTGGGGAACACCGATACCTATCGTCTATTGCGATGACTGTGGTATTGTACCTGTAAAAGAAGAAAACTTACCGGTGCAACTTCCCTTAGACGTTAAATTTACAGGAGCGGGCTTATCTCCCCTTACTACTAGCGAAACCTTTATTCATACACCTTGTCCTAAGTGTGGTAAAACCGCTAGAAGGGAAACAGATACGATGGATACCTTTGTTGACTCTTCTTGGTATTTCTTACGATATGCTGATCCTAAAAATGAAAGCCTTCCTTTTGGTAAAGATGTAACAAACTACTGGATGCCGGTGGACCAATATATTGGTGGGGTTGAACATGCAATTTTACACCTTTTATATTCTAGATTCTTTACAAAGGTCATCAAGGACTTAAAGTTAATAGATATAGAAGAGCCCTTCAAGAATTTATTAACGCAAGGCATGGTGTTGAAAGATGGAGCGAAAATGTCTAAGTCAAAAGGCAATACTGTAAGTCCTGAAGAAATTATTGAGAAGTATGGAGCAGATACAGCGAGACTGTTTGTATTATTTGCAGCACCACCAGAAAGAGACTTAGAATGGAGTGACCAAGGGGTTGAAGGTTGTTCAAGATTTTTAAATCGTGTATGGCGTCTTGTAGAAGAAGCTATAGAAAATCATCTATTAGACAATAAGACTGAGGAGATGAATAAGCAAGATAAAGATCTTCAGTATATGATCCACAAAACCATCAAAAGGGTTACTGAAGATATAGAAGGAAGATTTAACTTTAATACTGCTGTTAGTGGTATAATGGAATTAGTAAATGACTTATATAAATATAAAGAAATTGATAAGGATAAAATCAATGGTACTTTATTTAAAGAAGGTATTGAAACGGTGATTTTATTATTAGCACCCTTTGCTCCCCATATTACTGAAGAACTTTGGGAAAAAATAGGTAAAGATACTAGGATCTATTTAACACAATGGCCTGTTTATAAGGCGGAGGCTATTGTTAAAGACGAAGTAGAAATTGTTGTGCAGATTAATGGAAAGCTTAGAGAAAAATTGATGCTTCCAGCAAATATTACAAAAGAAGACATGGAAAAGCTAGCAATAGAAAATGAAAAAATTCAACAATTTCTTGAGGGAAAAGAGATCAAAAAGGTAATAGCAGTGCCTAAAAAGTTGGTAAATATTGTGGTGAAGTAAGGAAAAAGGAGGGGGACAGTATGGATAGAAATTTGCATCCTATTATAAAGAGTTTTATTCCAGTAGTAGAAGGAATTGCTAAAACCCTTGGAAAAAACTGTGAAGTTGTGCTGCATGAGCTTAAGAATTCCAAAAAGTCCATAGTAGAGATCTGTAATGGTGAAGTAACTGGAAGATCTATAGGAAGTCCAATGCTGGATGTAGGTATTCAAGCTATTAGAAAAGGAAATGAAGCAGACAATATACTAAACTATAGAAATAAAACTTCTGATGGTAGGGTGTTAAAATCCTCGACCATGTTTATTAGGGATGAAAAAGATGAGATTATAGGTTGTTTATGTATCAATATTGATATTTCTGAATTTATCGTGGCACAAAAAGCCTTTGAGGAAATTGTAAAAACAGACATCAAAGGGGAAGTAAACTTAGGAGATTTTCCGCATAACAATGTAAATGATGTATTGATCAATATTGTTTCAGAGACCCTAGACAGATATGGAAAGCCGGTTTCCTATATGAATAAAGAAGAAAAAGTCAATATTGTTAAAAAACTAGATGAACAAGGGGCTTTTTTAATTAAGGGAGCTATCGATTATGTTGCCAAAATTCTTTGTGTTTCCCGCTATACAATCTACAATTATTTAGATGAAATACGAGTAAATGGTTAAAACTATAAAGGGATGTATTATCTTAAAGAAACGAAGGAGTCGATGGATGTGAGACAAGAAATCAATACTACAAAAGCACCAGCAGCTATTGGACCATATTCACAAGCAGTAAAGACAGGACATTTATTATTTGTATCTGGACAGCTGCCTATGAATCCAGAAACAATGGAAATTGTTGAAGGAGATATTCAAGTTCAAACAAAACAAGCTTTGGAAAACTTGAAGGCCATCGTAGAGGAAGCTGGGTTAACGTTAAAGGATATTATTAAAACCACTGTATTCATAAAGGATATGGAGGATTTTGCTAAGATTAACGAAGTATATGCTACCTATTTCAAAGATACTAAGCCAGCTAGGGCTTGTGTAGAAGTGGCAAGACTGCCCAGAGATGTTGGCGTTGAAATTGAAGCTATTGCTGTAGTGGAGTAAGAGCAGTATTGCTGAATAAAGTTATCGGCTAGTATCTTAGCAAAACCTGTAATAAATTGTAGAATAAGAATAGTAGTGGTCACTGCAGAACCACTGAAAAAGTGTTTTTGTCATCTTAAAAACCATACTTTTTCAGTAACTCTTGTCGATGACCACTATTTTTTGTTTAAAAAAGCTTACTCAGTAAATACTAAGATTATCCTAAGGTAGGAGGAAAACAAATGAAGGATTATAGTATTTTTGATATCGTGGGACCCAATATGATTGGGCCTTCTAGTTCTCACACAGCAGGTGCTTGTAGACTGGGAAAAGTAGCACATAAAATTGCTGGAGGAAGTATAAAAAAGGTTACTTTTTTGCTACATGGTTCCTTTGGGAAAACCTATAGAGGACATGGAACAGACAAAGCGTTGGTAGGAGGCATACTAGGTTTTGATCCTGATGATGAAGGAATAAGACATTCCTTTGAAACAGCAGAAAAAAAAGGAATTATCTTTGATTTTGTAGAGGCGGATCTAGGAGAAGTACATCCTAACACAGCAAAAATTATTATATCAAAAGAAAATGGAAGTACTGTTGAAATATTAGGCTCATCTATAGGGGGAGGCAACATTGTAGTAACAGAAATAAATGGCTTAGAATTAGAGTTTACTGGAGAATTTGTTACTATTATTATTTCTCATATAGATAAACCAGGTGTAATTGCTAAGGTTTCTGCCATTTTAGCTGAATATAGCATTAATATTGCTTTTATGAGGGTGTATAGACATGGAAAAGGGGAAAAAGCCTTCATGATTATAGAAACAGATGATGATGTGTCTGAAAAAGTTGTAGGAGATATTAAAAATATTCATGACGTTGCAAATGCCTACTTAGTAAGCATAAAGTAAGTATAAAAAATCAAAGAGGTGAAGGCAATGAATTTTTCAAAGGGAAGTGAGCTACTAGACTTATGTAATGATTCTAATAAAAAAATATCTGAAATTATGTTGGAACGAGAAAAAAAAGCATCTGATTTAACAGAAAAAGAAATCCTAGATAAGATCATGATAAGTTTAGATATTATGAAAGAGTCTGTCCGCAAAGGCTTAACAGAGGATATTAAATCTATTAGCGGATTAATTGGCGGTGATGCAAAAAAGGTTAAAGAGAGAAGCGAAACACATGAATCTGTATGCGGAATAGTGATGAGCAAGGCTATAAGCCGTTCCATGGCGGTGCTAGAGGTAAACGCTGCTATGGGTAAGATTGTAGCGGCTCCTACTGCGGGTTCCAGCGGTATACTACCAGGGACATTGCTTACAATGGGGGAAACTTTTCATCTTTCTGACGAAAAATTAGTAGAAGGCTTATTGACTGCCAGTGCTGTAGGATTAATTATATCAAAAAATGCTACAGTTGCTGGAGCAGAAGGGGGCTGTCAAGCAGAAACTGGCTCCGCTGCTGCAATGGCGGCAGCTGCCATTGTAGAATTAATGGGTGGTTCACCTGAGATGAGTCTTCATGCCGCTGCGATTTGCATTAAAAATATTCTAGGTTTGGCCTGTGACCCTATTGCTGGATTAGTAGAGGTCCCCTGTGAAACAAGAAATGCTATAGGGGCAGCAAATGCTCTCATATCTGCTGAAATGGCTTTAGCTGGTGTCAAGAGTATCATTCCCTTTGACGAAGTTGTAGATGCCATGTATAGAGTGGGAAGATGCTTGCCTATAGAGCTTCGAGAAACAGCACTGGGAGGATTAGCAGCAACACCTACAGGGAAAAAACTACATGAACAGGTTTTTGGAAAAAAATAAGCGAAAATAAGGAGATCTTTCTCCTATTTTCGCTTATTTAATAAACTCTTACTAAACCTATAAGAAGAAGCATGCCTTCCTGAATAAAAACCTCTTCTTCCTCTTTTTCGTTTTACTCTGACGGTGATAACAATAGCCTGCCATAAAACAAACAACACTACAAGAGCAATCAAAAGGTTTGAAGGAATAGCTACTCTTCTTATTAGAGGTTTTACCTCAACATTTTCTTCAGCAATTAAATCAACTTCTCCTAGTACTTCGTCTTCGATAGTATAAAGGACTTTTCCTAAAACATCTCCAATTGCAATAGGAGCTTTGATATCTTCGTTTAGAAGAACTTTTTCATTAATATGAGAAAGTTCCATAGTTTGAGGAACAACAGCATACAAGGTTTCATCAGTATAAAGAGGAATCAAATCTTGTGCACCATTTTCTACAGGTGATTCAATCTTTAGTTGATCTTTTTCAACTAGTTGTATTAGTTGAAAGTTTTCATAACCATAGTCCACTAAACTTCTTGAGTCGGAATAAATATTTACTCCTTCAGCCCCCAATACAACGGCAATAAAACGATGACCATCCTTTATAGAGGAAGTAATCAGACACTGCTGGGCTGCTCGGGTATATCCAGTTTTAATACCATCAATAAGATCATATTGAATATTAGTATATACTCCATTATACAACATTCTATTGGCACTACCAGTACCCCATAAGAATCGATTGGTATTACGATAATATCTAGTCTCAGGAGTAAAGGCTGTAGGTTCCAGACTAAAATTAACTGTTGAAACAGCCTCTCTAAAAGCTTCAAAGGACATGGCATGCTTTCCAATCATGGCTAAATCATAGGCAGTTGTTACATGGCTTTCATCGGGAAGTCCATGAGGATTTGTAAAATGTGTATTTAAGGCGCCTAGCTCCCTGGCTCTTTCATTCATTAACTGGGCAAAGTCTTCTATGGAACCAGAAACATGTTGTGCTAGCACTTCTGCAACATCATTAGCAGAGCGAATTAGTAAGGTTTTTAACAGTTCTTCAACAGTAAAAGACTCACCTGCCAGAAGATAAGCACTGGCACCATCTACATAGGTATCTTCTTGGATCGTTATAACATCATTTAAATTTGCATTTTCCAGTACTAAGATAGCTGTCATAACCTTGGTGGTGCTGGCAGGATAAGTTACTTCATGCGCATTATGATCAAACAGAACTTTTCCCGTAGTATAATCTAGCAATACTGCATTTGGAGCGGTTATATTGGGCTGTGCATAAACAGTAGATGTCGTAGTAAAAAGAAGAAGTGTGAAAGTCATAAGAAGAATCATATTTAATTTTTTTAGCATTTTTTTCACCAACCTTGTATAGAATACAGTATTTAATTTAGATACAGATATGCACTTTTAATTTTGAATTTTAATATATAAGTTGCAATAAAACTTTTATAACTTCGTGGGTAAATATAGCTCTCGGCATATTAAAATTCATTGAGTATATATCTATAGCATAGAAAAACTCACTTTATATAGTATAGCAGATATAAGCAAAATTTTTAAGAAAAAGTTTATAGAATATAAAGGAAAATTAAATAAGTCTATAGAAATCTTAAAAAATAGGATGAAAATTTCTATTGAATATAATAATATCCTATGATATAAAGGGAGTGGAAGCAGTCATGACATTTAAACTAAATGATAGACAAAAACTTATTATCATTATTTTTATAGTTATAGTATTAGCTTTTGTCTCCTATACAAATCACTTAAAAAGTAAAAAAGAAATATATATCTTGAGTGAATCTCGTCAACAAACTGTGGTAGAATATGAAAGAGATGAAGAAGAACAAAAAAAAGAAATAAACGAAAAAATAAAAGTAGAGAACAATACCATTATCGTACATGTAGAGGGAGCTGTAGCTCAACCAGGAGTGTACGAACTGCCGCAAGAGGCTAGAGTGTTTAACGCCATTGAAGCTGCTGGCGGCTTAAAAAATACTGCTGATAGAAGAGAAATAAACTTAGCTAAAAAAATTTCCGATGAAGAAAAAATCTATATTCCTGTAGAGGGAGAAAGCTTCTCAAACGTTTCTTTAAATCAACAAATGCTCTCAACACCTTCTATAAGCAGCAATGTAAGTAGTACTGGGATAAACATCAACACCGCTACTAAAGAAGAGTTAGAGACACTTCCAGGTGTGGGTAGTGTACTAGCTCAAAGGATTATAGATCATAGGAATGAGAAGGGTTTTTTTCAAAGTATTGAAGAACTTCAAAGCGTTAGTGGAATAGGAGAAAAAAAGTACAGTGATATTAAAGATAAGATTACTATAAGATAAGGTAATCCTAGTAAGATATATAGATTATCGACTTAAGTAGTTTAAGTTATATTAGGATAGAGGAAGGGAGGAAAAAGTATTGACACTTCATGCAAGACTAACACAACTAACAAAAAGTGCTGGCTGAGCAGCTAAAATAGGACCAGATGTCCTGGCACAGGTACTGTGTCATTTACCTAAAATGAATACCGATAAGCTATTGATTAGTTTAGATACTTCAGATGATGCTGCTGTGTATCAGCTCAATGAAGAAACCGCTCTTATACAAACACTGGACTTTTTTACACCAGTGGTGGATGACCCCTATCTCTATGGTCAGATAGCGGCGGCCAATTCACTGAGTGATGTTTATGCCATGGGAGGGCAGCCCCTTACCGCTATGAATATTGTTTGCTTTCCCAGCTGTTTACCTACAGATATATTAAAAGAAATATTAAAGGGAGGGGCAGATAAGATTTTAGAAGCCAATGCTTTACTAGTAGGAGGTCATACTGTTGAGGATGATGAACCTAAATACGGATTATCTGTTACAGGAATTGCCCATCCTCAGAAGATTTTAGCCAATAGCCATGCGAAGGAAGGAGACTATTTAATATTAACCAAACCTCTAGGGACGGGTATATTAAATACTGCTATTAAGGCAGACTTATGCACTTCTAGCCAATATGAAGCAGCAATAAAAACAATGAGTACATTAAATAAATATGCTTTGGAGGCACTAGAAGGCCTAAGGCTTTCAGCATGTACAGATATAACAGGTTTTGGATTTTTGGGACATGCCTACGAGATGGCAAAGGGCAGTAATGTATCCTTAGAAATATTTAGTGAGAAGATCCCAATATTGGAGGGAGTCTTAGAATATGCTGAAATGGGGATTATTCCAGCAGGAATGTATGCCAATAAAAAACATATTGAGAAAGAAGTACAGGTAGCCTCATCTATCAAAGAGGGAATTCAAGACATATTATATGATCCCCAAACCTCCGGTGGGTTGTTGTTTTCCCTACATCAAGAAGATGTAGAACAGGCTTTAGAAAATTTAAAAGCCATAAACAAAAACGATTTTGCAGTGGTAGGGAGAGTAGTTTCAAAAGAGTCTCATAGAATTTATGTAAAGTAGTAAAAAAACTATCAAAAACGACAGGGAATTCAATTCCCTGTCGTTTTGTGATTCTGATAGATGATAGAATTATTTACCTACCTTCTCTGTAAAAAATTCCTTTGTAAGTTTAAAAACAACACCACTTAATCCCAATAGACCAATTAAGTTTGGTATAGCCATTAAACCGTTTAATGTATCCGCAATATCCCATATAAGATCTAGGCTACCGATAGCACCTACAAAGATCAGTGGTAACCATATAATTCGATAAATCTTATTGACGCCTGAACCGAATAAATGCTCAGCACACTTCTCGCCATAGTAAGCCCAACTTAAAATAGTAGAGAAGGCAAAGAACAAAATACCAATGGCAACAATAACACCACCAGGACCAGGTAAACCGTCATTGAAGGCTGCAGTAGTTAACTCTGCACCTGTTAAACCACTGTTCCAAACACCAGTAGAAATAATAGTTAAAGCTGTTAAAGTACAGATAACAATTGTATCTGCAAATACTTCAAAGATTCCCCAAAGTCCCTGTCTAACTGGATGATCTGTTCTTGCAGCAGCATGGGCAATAGGAGCACTACCTAAGCCAGCTTCATTAGAGAATACCCCACGGGCTACCCCTCTACGCATAGCATCCATTACAACTGCACCAGCAAATCCACCTACAGCGGCAGCTGGAGTAAAAGCATGCCTAAAGATTAAACCAAAGGCAGCAGGAATCTCAGAAATATGCATAATTAAAATAATTAAAGCACCTATAATATAGAATACAGCCATAAATGGAACAATTCTCTCAGTAACAGAAGCAATTCTCTTTAGTCCTCCTAATATAACTAAAGCAGCAGCTACCGCTAACACAACACCTGTCACTGCCGGTGGAATATTAAATGTAGTCATGGCTGCAGCAACAGAGTTGGACTGCACCATATTTCCTATACCAAAGGCTGCTAACGCACCAAATATAGAGAAAATAACAGCCAGCCATTTTAGACCAAGACCCTTCTCGATATAGTACATAGGTCCACCAACGAAGTTACCTTCTTCATTTTTCTCACGATATTGAATCGCCAATACAACTTCCGCAAACTTTGTCATCATACCAAAGAAAGCAGAAACCCACATCCAGAAGATCGCTCCTGGTCCACCAAGAGCTATAGCAGTAGCAACCCCAGCAATGTTACCAGTACCTATAGTTGCAGCTAATGCTGTGGCAAGAGCCTGGAAGGGAGTGATATCTCCTTCTGCAGCAGATGTATCTGGTTTTTCAAAGATTTTCATTAAGGTTTCCTTCATGGTGAAGCCAAATTCTTTAACTTGAAGGAAATTTGTTCTAATAGTAAAATAAATTCCAGTACCTACAAGAAGAACCAACATATAAGGACCCCATACAAGGCCATTAATGGTACTATTAATACTTTCAATAGCATTTAAAAAAGCAAACATAAAACCATCCTCCTTTTATTAAGTTATAATAAATCCAAACAATTTCTTTAGTTTTTGTCTATGAATCACCTCCATACTTTATTTTTAATATAAATAAACTAGCAGTAAAAGGATTAAGATAATTATGTAAAACCCTATTTAAAAAAGCTAGCATATATTATTACTTATATAAGAAAGTACAATTATTATAAAGAGTAACAAGAAGCTAGTGCTAAAAAAATAATGTAGCTGCTACAAAAAAGCAACATACTTGACTCAAATATAACAATATTTTGAAAATATTTATAAATTAATTTTAACACATTTTAACACACTTTACAAAAAAAATAAAACAAATTTTGAGATTGTTCGTAATTTTGTGCAAAAGTTAAAGAAGTTGGAGTTTTTTCTAAGGGTATATTATAATGGAAAGTATGTTATACTTTAAAAATATTAGCATGAAGGAGCGATAACAAATGAATAAAAAATCTATACTAAGTAATTTGCCTTCAGTAGATGAGCTTTTAAACGATGATAAGATCACTGATTTAATAGATGAAGTTCCTAGAAAGCTTGTAGTAAACAGCATAAGAGGGTGTCTTCAAAACTATAGGAGTAAAATACTCAATATGAAGGAACAAGAACTAGAAAATTTTCAAGTAGATACAGATGAATTGATAGGCAGTATTATACAGGGAAGCAAACAGTTCATAAGTATGAACCTTAGAAAAGTAATTAACGCAACAGGGGTTGTTTTACATACAAATTTAGGAAGGGCTCTTCTAAGTGATGAAATTAAAGAAGAAGTATGGTCAGTTGCATCGGGATATTCAAATCTAGAGTTAAATGTTGCTACTGGTAAAAGAGGCAGCCGCTACAGTCATGTTGTAGAAATCATTAAGTACTTAACCGGGGCAGAAGATGCATTGGTGGTGAATAATAATGCAGCAGCAGTAATGCTGGTACTAAGCACAATGGCAAAGGAAAAAGAAGTAGTTGTTTCTAGGGGAGAACTAGTAGAAATAGGAGGCTCCTTTAGAGTGCCGGATGTTATGGAACAAAGTGGTGCTAAGCTGGTGGATGTGGGAACTACAAACAAAACGCATCTATGGGATTATGAAAAAGCCCTAGGGGAAGATACGGCAGCGTTATTAAAGGTGCATACAAGTAATTATAAAATTCTAGGTTTTACAGAGGCGGTGCCGCTGAAGGATCTAGTGACCCTTGGCAGAAAAAACAACGTTCCTGTTATTGAGGACTTAGGAAGCGGGGTTTTAGTGGATCTACAGAAATATGGGTTGACCTATGAGCCTACGGTGCAGGAAAGTGTAGCTTTGGGGGTGGATGTGGTCACTTTCAGTGGAGACAAGCTTCTAGGAGGTCCCCAAGCAGGTATCATTGTAGGAAATAAACACTGGATAGATCAAATGAAAAAGAATCCTTTAACTAGGGCTTTTAGAATAGATAAATTAACAATGGCGGCTTTGGAGGCCACATTGAAACTATATTTAGATGAAGAAGAAATGATGGAGAAAATTCCTACATTAAAGATGTTGACAGAGTCAATAACATCTCTAGCAGAAAGGGCACAAAAACTATATAGTATTTTATCCAGCGTAGGCTTATCTATAGAGATAAAGGAGGATTTTTCTCAAGTAGGAGGAGGATCTTTACCTTTAGAAAAATTACCTACAAAAGTGATAGCTATTAAACCATCTCATCTATCCGTATCAAGACTTGAAGAAAAGCTAAGAAATTATAGGATACCTATTATTACTAGAATTCAAGAGGATCAGCTAATTATCGATTTAAGAACAATTAAAGAAGAAGACTATGGTGTCATTAATGAAGCACTAAAGGATGCTATAGGTGTGTAAAGGGGCGTATAAAGTTGAAGAATATTATTATAGGAACAGCAGGACATATTGATCATGGTAAGACTACTTTAATAAAGGCTTTGACCAATAGAGAAACAGATCGGTTAAAGGAAGAAAAGAAAAGAGGAATCTCTATTGAACTGGGGTTTACTTATTTTGATTTACCCAGTGGAAGAAGGGCAGGAATTATAGATGTGCCGGGGCATGAGAAATTTGTTAGGCATATGCTGGCAGGAGCCGGTGGGATGGATATTGTTATGCTGGTAATTGCTGCTGATGAGGGGGTAATGCCTCAAACGAAGGAACACTTAGATATTTTATCTGTATTAAACATAAAAAAAGGCATCATTGTTCTTACAAAAGCTAGTTTAGTAGAGGAAGAGTGGCTACAGTTAATTCAAGAAGATATCAGAGAAAAGGTAAAACACACTTTTTTAAAGGATGCAGAAATGATAGTGGTGGACTCTATCAGCAAAAAGGGGATTAAGGAGCTCATTGATACGATTGATCATTTGACAGATGAGACAGAAAGCAGAGATATCAGTGCACCCACCAGAATGCCTATAGATCGGGTTTTTAGTATTACAGGATTCGGAACCGTTGTTACGGGTACTTTGCTAGAGGGAAAAATATCTTTAGAAGATACATTAGAAATATTACCAGATAAGGTAAAGGTGCGAATAAGAAACATACAAGTGCATGGGGAGTCTGTGGAGTCTGCCTATGCAGGGCAGCGGGTTGCTATTAATTTAGCTAATATAAAGAAGGAAGAGATAGAAAGAGGATATGTTTTAGCTCAAGCCAATGCTATGGAAACCACGATGATGATTGATGCAAGAATCAATGTCTTAGCAGACAGCATAAGGAAGCTTGAAAATAGAGATAGGGTAAGACTGTATCATGGATCAACGGAAATTTTTGCTCGAGTGGCTTTATTAGAAAAAGAGGAAATAGTACCTGGAGATAGTGGCTTGGTACAGTTCCGATTGGAAGAGGCCATTGCAGTAAAAAAAGGCGATCGTATTGTGGTAAGGTTTTACTCTCCTCTAACAACTATTGGCGGTGCAATAGTAATAGATGCTAACCCTAAAAAACATAAACGCTTAGATGAAAAGGTGATACAAGAACTTCTTATAAAAGAAAAAGGAACCCCAGAAGATCTTTTAGAAAAATATATTGAGAGATACAGCAGTGAATTTCCCGATATTGGATTCCTAGCAAAATTGACTGCACAGCAGATGCAAGAAGTACAACAGCTTATCGTAGACCTCAAGGAAAAGGGACGTGTATTGTTGTTAAACAACACTACCATCCTACATAAAAAGCATTATGAGGAAATAAAAGAAAAAACTTTTACATTGCTTAATAAGTATCATCAACAGAATCCCTTAAGACTAGGTATGATGAAGGAGGAGTTTAAAAGCAGATTGCTTCCTAAAAATGCAGGTAAGTCAGGGGACGCACTGCTGGAGTTATTACAACAGGAGAAGATTGTAAAGGTTTTTGAAAAATACATTGCAGCATATGACTTTGAGATCTCTTTTAATGCTACACAACTGGATATCAAACTAAAAATAGAAGGTACCTATTTAAAAGAACCCTATGCAACGCCTAAGGCAGAGGATGTGATAAAGAACATTTCCTATAAAAAGCAAGATATTGAGCAGGTTTTAGAGGCTATGCTGGGAAAAGAATTAATAAAGATTAATAGTGAAATAATTTTACATGAAAAGGCATATCTAGAGGCGAAAAATATGTTAATAGAACATATTAATAAAAACGGCAGCATATCCTTAGCAGAATTTAGAGATCTACTGAATACCAGCAGAAAATATGCTGTGGCACTGTTGGAGTATTTTGATAATATCAAACTTACAAAAAGATTAGAAGACAAGAGAATTTTGCATTAAAGAAAAATTGCTAAAAATATTAAATATACTTACTAGAACTTGTGGTTAAATAGCCAAGGGGTGTGGTTTCCCCTTGGCTATTTAACGTAAGCAAGGACTGTATTCAAGAAGGATAGTTTTCTTCATCTGGGGTACTTAGAGCTTATTCATGCTATATGGAAAGACCTAGAAAAAGTGTTAACTGTATTTTATACTGTTACTTTGGAATAATAAAGTTATCATGGAAAAGGATGTCTAGGAGGTTCTTAATTTATGGAATATGTGAAGCTAACCTTTAGGATTTTTTCTATAATGGGTTTACTATTAATTTTAGTGTTATTGACGGGCAGAAGAAAAATCGGTGAACTTCCAGTGTTCGATTTCTTAACGATCATCATATTAGGCAATGTGGTAGGAGCAGATATTGCTGACCCTAAGATACCGCATATGCCAACAGCGTATGCCATAGCTTTATTAATAGCCATACAGTATGTTATCAGCCATTTTACAATTAAAAACAGAAAGTTTGGAAGTACGGTTACCTTTGAACCAATGGTAATCATACAAAACGGGCAATTTATAAAATCTAATATGAAAAAAGTAAGGTATTCTATAGAAAATGTACTCATGTTTTTAAGAGAAAAGGGAATTTTTGATATTACTGAAGTTGAATTTGCTATTGTAGAGGATAGTGGTAATATTAGTGTAATGAAAAAGCCGGAATTTCAGCCACTGACCCCTAATGATATGAAGATAACTACAAAGTACAAGGGATTGACACTTCCTCTTATTGTAGATGGAGTGGTTTATGAAGATAACTTAAAAAAGATTAATTTAGATAAAGCATGGCTGCAGGAACAATTAAGAATAAATAATATTAAAGGTTTTAACGAAGTTTTTTATTTAGACATAAACACAGAAGGAAAATTATGTATATCCAAAGTAGTTGAACCTAGTAACTTTATAAAGGATTTTATTATTTAGTAGGAAAACAGTATATAAAAGTTTATTTTATATAGGCTCCGTTAAACACTACTGTTGATCTTTGACTGGGTAGTTATAGCAACAGCTGATGGAAACTTTGTCATCCCGAAGGAACTGAAGGATCTTAGTTTATAGTGCTAATTATAAGATCCTTGCTATCCTTAGGAGGACGCTTGTTTCAACTCGCAAAAACAAGTTCACTCTTCTTCAATAGATTTGATTGTCTTACCAGATGGAAGATTTAACATTCTGCTCTTGGGTTCATATATTTTTTGTGCAGCATAGATACCATGATGACCTGAAAATAGGAAGCTAATGATACAAACCATAAAAAAGTAAGTCATACCCTGTCCCTGAAACATTTCCATACTAAAAATAAAAGCAGAAATAGGCGTGTTAGCTGCACCGCAAAATACTGCGATCATACCTAAAGCCGCAAGAAAAGAAGGGGGTAGACCTGCTACACCAGATAGGGTATTTCCTAAAGTTGCCCCCATAAAGAAAAGCGGTATAACTTCTCCACCACGAAAACCAGTACCCATTGTGATAGCAGTAAATACAATTTTGGCTAAAAAAGCAAAGGGTGGGACATCTCTCTTAAATGCTCTTTCAACCATAGGCAAACCACGACCAAGATAATCTCTAGACCCTATTAAATAAGTCAGTGCTATAATAATACTTCCCCCAACAAAGGCTCTTAGCATAAGATTTTTTAGATATTTATCAGAAAATGCTTTTACTTCATGTCTTAGCTGACTATATAGAGCACTGGTGAAGGCAAAAACCACTGATAGACCAATAACCTTCATAAGGTTGATTGTGTTAATATCCGGTATGCTTTTTATAATAAAATGTTCATGTTCAATTCCCCAAGCTGTAGCTACATAGTGACCTACAAAGCTAGCGACAAAACAGGGAACTAAAGCTTCGTACTTAGTTTTTCCTATGACAATAGCCTCCATGCCAAAAATAGTACCTGCCAGAGGTGCACCAAAAGCAGAACCAAATCCTCCGCTTATTCCACTTATAATCAGAATTTTTCGGTCAATTTTATTAATTTTAGTCAGTCGATTCACGCCCTCTGCTATGCTGGCTCCCATCTGGATAGCCGCACCTTCCCTTCCTGTTGACCCACCAAATAGATGGGTAATGAAGGTACATATAAAAACGATGGGTCCCATCCTTAGAGGAATCTCCCCTTGACCATGATGAACATGCTCTAAGATCAAGTCATTTCCTTTACGAGAGCCCTTGCCATAATACATATAGATATAACCTATAACTATACCAGCAAGAGGGAGAAAAAAGATTAAAAATGGGTTTGATTCTCTTACTTCCGTAAGGAAATCATTAAGATTTATCAATAGAGCTGATGTGGAACCTACGATTATACCGATAATACTTCCCAGGAGCACCCAAGTGGCAAGGGTAAAAATAAATGTTTTATGTCTAGTTATTACAGTTTGGTTTAAAAATTTATTTTTAAAATTCTCCATAGTATTTCTCCTTTGTGGAAGATAAACAAAACTTTTTTCCTCATTAGCTTTGCTTGTTTAGTTCATTATTTAGAGTAAGATATTCCAATCTTCCACTAAGAAACTCCATGTGTTTTTCAATATCAACCTTCATCCTATTAAACATGTCTTTTGCCTGTTGATCTTCAGTGGCATGTGCCATGATAGCATAGTTTCCCTTTATAGCTTCGCAGTATGCTATAACTTTTTCTAAATCACTCTGAACAGTCATTCTTTTACCTCCTTCAGCAACTGTTTTTTTGCTAAGGTTAGTTTAACCAAACTATTATTTTAAATTACATGCTGATTCGGAGGAATAGTATTTAAATAGGCAGTAGATATTTCTATTATTCATAGGTGTTAACTTAATACAATTATTACCAAGATTCTATCGAACTATCATTTTACTGACACTAAGATCCTTCGATTTCGCCTTGCTTCACTCAGGATGTAAAATTATGGTTTAAGTTAACGTTAATGTTCTATTATTATGGATATATCTATTATTTGACTTTTTGCTTAAGCTTATTTTATTATAGTTGAATAAGAGGTTAAAAAATATTAGCTTTGTAAGTTTTTTGTTTAAAATATATTAAGGAGATGAAAAATGGAGCTAACTTTGTTGCTGCTGATGGGAATTGGTTACATCATTTATAAGGTTGCCTTCCAAGTTCCCAAACAAATTGAAAGAAATGAAGAGAAGATTGATATGCTAAAATTACAATTAAAAGAAATGCATATAAAACTGGATAAAATCATAGAAACATTAGATAAGAAAAACTAATGAAAATTTAATTTTTGGTATTGCACTAAATATTTGCATAATTCAAGTTAATTTATTGTTTGTATCGGTTTTATCTTGCTGAAACACATTTACAATTGCTAGTATAAATAAAATATAATGATTTAGGAGTGATCTTATCATGGATTTAGTTACTGTAAAAAAACAAGCAAAGGAAAGTTTAAAGGGCTTTTGTCGCGTCTGTTCAATTTGTGATGGAAGAGTTTGTGCTGGGGAAGTTCCTGGTATGGGGGGTGTAGGTACGGGAATATCTTTTCGAAATAATATTTCTGCTTTAGCAGCATATGGTGTGAATATGCGAACGCTACACAATGCAAAAGAACCATCTACTGAAACCGAATTGCTAGGAATTAAGCTGACAAGTCCAATAATGGCAGCACCTATGACTGGTACTACATACAACATGGGTGGTAATATAAGTGAGAGAGATTTTATAGAGATGATTGTTTCAGGTAGTAAAAAAAGTGGTACCTTAGGCTGGATAGGAGACGGAGCAGATCCTACCATGTATGATTCAGGCTTAGAGGCAACTTCTGCTGAAGAAGGTCATGGAATTGCAATTATTAAACCTCGAGGACAAAAAGAAGTGATTGAGCGGATTCGTCAAGCTGAGGCAGCAGGGGCAAAGGCTGTTGGCATAGACATCGATGGAGCAGGATTAGTAACCATGGCCTTAAAGGGACAGCCGGTGGGACCTAAAACCCTAGAGGAGTTAAAGGAACTAGTACAAGCCACAGAATTACCCTTTATTTTAAAGGGTATCATGACTGTTGATGAAGCAGAATTGGCTGTCGCCGCAGGGGTAAAGGCTATTGTTGTATCAAATCATGGGGGACGTATTATTGACTTCACACCTGGAACAGCAGCGGTACTACCTGCCATTGCAGCAGCAGTGAAGGGAAAGATAACCGTATTAGCTGATGGTGGCCTTCGTACTGGGGTAGATGTTCTAAAATTACTGGCTCTTGGTGCAGATGGGGTACTGGTGGGAAGACCTTTAGTAGTAGGTGCTTTTGGCGGGGGAGCTGCAGGAGTAACAATGTTTTTGGATAAAATGGCAGCGGAACTAAAACAAGCCATGATTTTAACTGGCTGTAATAGTATAAAAGAAATCGATGAAAAAGTAATCTATAAGGCTTAGCAATGGTTTTTATAGTTATATAAGTGCTGTGTTGGATGAAGGATATACAATATTAAAGTTACTTTAATTTAATAGCATGAAATATATTCATCAAGGAATGGAGATGTTGCTGGTACTTTCAGCACAAATCTCCATTCCTTAATTTTTGAACAATATAAAAGTTTTTAAGTAAGGTGTTCTCTTTATATGTTTTTAGAGGATTAGATTTTTCCCTTCTTCTACGCTTATCAGCGTATCATTAGCGTTAACTTAAGCCATAATTCGTCATCCTGAGTGGAGCAAAGCGGAATCGAGGGATCTTAGTGTCAGTAAAATGACAGTTTAAGAGAATTTTAGTAATAATTGTATTAAGTTAATGCCTATGATCAGCGTACCAAATGAAAGATAAGAAAGTATAAACATTTATCAATACATCGAAATAATACAACATATTTTCATCTACAAAGTACAAGAAATCGTCAAGAAAGTAAAAGAAACAATGGATATTTAGTAATAAAATTTACTTATAAATGAAATCGACTAAAAAATACTTTGTTGGGAGAGGAGATTTTTTTATGAGTGAAGCATGGAGACAATTTAGCAGTTCCATACCAAGCCCACGTATTGAAAGATTAACCGATGGATTGTTATCAGTAACCCCTGAAATTGAGGCTGAAAGAGCTCTATTAGTTACTGAATCCTATAAAGAAACAGAAGCAGCTCCGATAAATATCCGTAGAGCTAAGGCTTTAGAAAAAATATTAAGTAAAATGAATATTGTTATTCGTGACAACGAGTTGATTGTGGGAAACTTGACTACAAAGCCTAGAGCCACTCAAATTTTCCCTGAGTTTTCAAATAAATGGTTATTGGAGGAATTTGAAACTTTAGCAAAAAGAAAAGGCGATGTTTTTCTAATCTCAGAGGAGGCAAAACAAAATCTTCGTGAAGTTTTTCAATACTGGGATGGAAAAACAGTTAATGAATTAGCAACAGAATTTATGTTTACTGAAACGAAGGAAGCAATGGATGCAGGGGTTTTTACAGTAGGAAATTATTATTTTAACGGTGTAGGACATATTTCTGTAGACTATGATAAGGTACTAAAAAAAGGTTTCAATGGTATTATTGCTGAAGTAGAAGAAGCTAGAGCTAAGGCAGATAAATCAGATCCTGATTATATAAAGAAGGATCAATTTTTATTGGCAGTAGTCATTACAGCCAAAGCAGTAATCAACTTTGCTAAACGCTTTGCAGAAGAAGCCAGAACATTGGCCAATAAAAGCTTAAATCCACAAAGATCTGAAGAATTATTAAGAATTGCAGAAAACTGTGAATGGGTGCCGGCAAATCCAGCAAGATCTTTTTATGAAGCGATGCAATCCTTCTGGTTTGTACAGGCAGTAATCCAAATTGAGTCTAATGGACACTCTATTTCACCTATGCGCTTTGACCAGTATATGTATCCATACTATGAAAAAGACATTGCTAGTGGAAAAATTACAAAAGAAGAAGCTCAAGAACTTTTAGACTGTCTGTGGGTTAAGTTTAACGATGTGAATAAGGTGCGGGATGAAGGATCTACAAAAGCATTTGGCGGTTATCCCATGTTTCAAAATCTAATTGTTGGTGGGCAGGATGCATCAGGAAAAGATGCTACCAATGAACTAACATTTATGTGCCTTGAAGCCACTGCTCATATAAAACTACCTCAACCTTCCATATCCATAAGGGTATGGAATAAAACCCCTGATGAGTTACTTTTAAAATCTGCTGAAATAAGTCGATTAGGTTTAGGTATGCCAGCTTACTATAATGATGAGGTCGTTATTCCTTCTTTAGTAGCTAGAGGTGTTTCATTAAGTGATGCTAGAGATTATGGTATTATTGGTTGCGTTGAGCCACAAAAAGGTGGCAAAACCGAAGGTTGGCATGATGCTGCTTTCTTCAACATGGCAAAAGTATTAGAATTGACCATCAACAATGGCATGGCTGGGGACCAACAGCTTGGACCTAAAACAGGAGAATTCACTTCCTTTACAGCATTTGATCAGTTTATGGATGCCTTTAGGAAACAAATGGAATACTTTGTAAGTCTTTTAGTAAATGCCAATAATAGTGTAGACTTAGCCCATGGAGAAAGAGCACCGCTGCCATTTTTGTCCTCTATGGTAGAGGACTGCATCGGTAAAGGAAAATCGCTGCAAGAAGGTGGCGCTTATTATAACTTTACAGGACCACAGGGTGTAGGGGTTGCAAATGTAGGAGACTCTTTAATGGCAATTAAGAAGTTAGTATTTGATGAAAAGAAAATCACCTTAAGGGATTTAAAGGATGCTCTTGATACAAACTTTGGAGATCAGGGACAAAGTGCAGTTGAAAGAAAATTAAATAGTATAGATGATATCTCAAGAGAAGCAGTTGCGGAGATTTTTAAAAAGTTATTATTAGAGGAAAATAAGACTTCTTTAGATGAACTAAAAAATGTTAACAGTAACATCAATATCGATTTAGGTACGAAAAAAGATAAAGAGTACGTACGCCAAATGCTGATCAATGGAGCACCAAAGTTTGGTAATGATATAGATGAAGTAGACGATTTAGCCCGTGAAGGGGCTTTGATTTACTGTCGTGAGGTGGAAAAATACAAAAATCCACGTGGGGGACAATTTCAACCAGGACTATATCCTGTTTCTGCAAATGTACCTATGGGGGCTGCTACTGGGGCAACACCAGATGGAAGAAAAGCTGGCATGCCATTGGCGGATGGTGTATCGCCTGTTTCTGGAAGAGATCAAACAGGACCAACAGCTGCTATGAACTCCGTTGCAAAACTAGACCATTATATTGCCTCAAATGGTACATTATTTAATCAAAAGTTTCATCCCTCTGCATTAGAAGGTCAGCAGGGACTAGAAAATTTATCTGCTGTAGTTCGCAGTTTCTTTGACCAAAAAGGTCTACATGCTCAGTTTAATGTTATAAGCCGTGAGATGCTGATGGAGGCACAGGAAAATCCTGAAAAATATAAAAGTCTAGTGGTTCGAGTAGCTGGATATAGTGCACATTTTACAGCTTTAGATAAATCAATTCAAGATGATATTATTGAAAGAACGGAACACAGCTTCTAATAAAGGGAAGGTTTCATTTCCCATGAAAAATAAGAAAGTCAAACTTTTATTCTTAAAAGGAAGACTTTGTTGTTTTTCAGATGATGAACTGGAGGGGAGGTACAGCAATAATGAATCAACTAAATCTAAAAACCAAAGGGATAATCTTTGATCTTCAAAGATTTTCAGTACATGATGGACCAGGAATTCGTACAATAGTATTTTTAAAAGGTTGCCCATTGGCCTGTAGATGGTGCAGTAATCCAGAATCCCAGCCAAGAGATATACAATTAATGTATATTCCACAAAACTGTATGGAATGTAAAAAGTGTTTAGAGGCTTGTCCTACAGGAGCTATTGATTTTCATCTTCCCTATAGAATTAATCATAATAAGTGTAATCAGTGTGGAAAATGTCTTGAAGTTTGCTATTGTAATGCATTAAATATGGCGGGATCTCTTCAGACGGTGGAGGCAGTATTGAAGGAACTAGCAAAGGACACCCTTCACTATAGACGTTCTGGTGGAGGAATCACTCTTTCAGGAGGAGAACCACTGGCACAGCCTGAATTTGCAGAAGAATTGCTAAAAGCTTGTAAGGCAAAAGGTTGGCATACAGCTATAGAAACTACAGCATATACAAGCGAAGATGCATTAAAAAGAGTCTTGCCTTGGGTAGACTTAGTGCTGTTAGATATTAAACATATAGATCCATATAAACACAAGGAATATATTGGACAGACAAATGAAATCATACTAAAAAACTGTAAAATCATTGCTGAGTCCGGCACACAAACAATTATACGGATTCCCATCATCCCAGATTTTAATGATAATTCTGCTGATCTTCAAGCAATTGCTGAGTTTGCACAGGGTTTGAAGGTGATTAAGGAGATACATATTCTTCCTTACCATCCTTTGGGACAGAATAAATATGAGTATTTAGGATATGCATATAAGATGAAGGAGGTAAAAACCCCTGAAAAGGATGCCATGATGTATCTTAAAAAGGCTATTGAAGAATGTGGATTACTATGTAAAATTGGCGGTGTAAGTTGATAAAATAATGAAAAGATAATCTTAAAAGACAAGGATTTTGCTTTTAAGGTTATCTTTTTTATTTAGTGTGTTTAGACTGACAGATGATGATTTTCTAAAAGTATTAACTTCTATAAATTTAGCAATTGCTTCTTTTATACTTATAAGGTGACTGTTTTTCATACTTTAAAAACACCTTGCTAAAATAGGCAGGATCAGTATATCCAACTTCTGAGGATATCTGTGCTATTGTTTTATCTGTATTTATCATAAGGTTTTTAGCTCTTTCAATCCTTAATTTTGCAATATAGTCTGTGAAGGTCACCCCTACATTCTTTTTAAAATACTTACTAAAATATTGAGGATGCAAGTGCACAAATTTAGCCGCTGTATCTAAGGTTATTTTTTCAGTAAAGTTATTGTCTATATAGGTTATTACAGCATCTAAAATATTTTCTGGCACATCATTGGATTGTGGATGAGTGGGCTTTCGTGATTCTTTATTGCGGGTAGCGGTAATGGCCTTTTCAACAGCAATTTTTATATCATTGGGATTTGCAGGTTTTAGTAAGTAATCTACAGCCCCTACTTTAATGGCTTCCTGAGCGTAATCAAAGTCACTATAGGCTGTTAGCATAATGGTTTTTACCTCTGGCAAAAACTTAATGATTCTTTTTTGAGCCTCAAGTCCAGTATTTTCAGGCATCTTAACATCCATAAGTATAATATGGGGCTTATAAATCTTAGCAAGTTCTACAGCTTCTATGCCATTTTTAGCATCTTCAACAATATCTAGGTTAAAGAAATTTCTATTTAATATCATTCTTAATGCTTTTCTTTCAATAGGTTCATCTTCAACAATCATAAGCTTATACACTTGAATACCCCCTAAGATAGATATTTTCAGTCAAAGTTATCTTTATAATAATATCATTAGCGCTAACTTAAACCATAATTTGTCATCCTGAGTGGAGCAAAGCGGAGTCGAAGGATCTTAGTATTAGCAAAGTTCTTCGTTATTCCAAGATCCTTCGCTACACTCAGAAGGACAGTTCCAGAGAATTTTGGTAGTAATTCTGTTAAATTAACACCTATGATACTAGTATAAGAAGTCCGGTGAAATTATTTAATGCACGGGATATGGATAGAGACAGTAGTAAAGGTATTTGGTTGGCTTTCTAGTTTTATGCTATATTCCTTACCGAAATGGTGACAGATTCTATCGTTGGTATTTTTAATACCGATGCCTGTATGATGCTCAGACCTATCATTTAAGTTATTTAACATATGAAGCAACTCAGCTTCAATGCCTTTACCATTATCATCTATTTTTATTAAGAGATCTTTGTTAGGTAAAACTTTTCCTGTAATAGTTATTTTGCCCCCTTCTTTTTTTGGCTCCAATCCATGGATCATAGAATTTTCTACAATAGGCTGTAGAATCATAGAGGGAATCCTATATTCCATAATAGATTCGTCTATATCTATTTCATAACTGATGCGATCGCTATATCGAAAGGTTTGGATGGCAAGATATCTTTTAATATTACTAATTTCATCCTTGATCCTAGGTAAATCCTCTGCATTTTTTAAGTTGTATCTCAGTAGATTAGAAAGTTGGTAGATGAGCTCTTCAGTTTTGGGGGCATCTTCAATCAAGGCCATTCTGGCGATGGTATTTAAAGTATTAAAAAGAAAATGAGGATGGATTTGAGCGCGGATTGTCTTTAGTTCCATCTTCTTAGCCTGCTGTTCCAATTGAAATTTTTCTCTACTTTCTTTTAGCAGCTTCTCTTGAGTAAGTCTATGAATTCCCATTTGAGCGATTTGATTAGCAAGAAAATTATAGAAATCTACATAGTTTTGCAAATACTGGCGGGAAACCACAGGAATAAAATGAAGGGTTTTTTCTAGTGCATTTATTGGAATTTCAAACTCTTTAGATATTCTTTTAATATCGATAGTATCTCTTGTTTGCTCTCCATCGATTAAAACCTGTCCCCCTAGCACAGAGCCTAAAAAATGATCATCTACAATAATTGGCGAAACACAATCGATCAATCCAGTATGACAGGTATAGGTTCTTGGGGTTTTCTTTTCAACAGCTATCAGGCCAGCTTCCGCATCACAGGCTATACATTTCCGTGACCCCTTTGGAGAAGAACGAATAAGCTTGCAGAAGGGGGTGAAGTTACTTATTTCACTGACGGGATTACCTTCAGGGTCCACGATAATGGTAGGTACATCAACTAATTTTGCTAGTCTGCTCTGAATATCCGTCAGTGTTTTGATATCTACTTTAAAATTATCTAATAAACTCATGGTGAAGTCTCCCTTTGTAGTCATAAACAATAGAATTTAAAATTAAAAAACAGCATGACTTCAGTTTTTGTTGCAAAAATTCTTACAGTCTAATCCATAGATAATGTATTATTTTTTGAAATTAATTTAAACGGAATGTTTAACAAATCAGGTGCTATAGGCAGTATTTTGTCATTGTATTTAAATAATCAAATAAGTTGCAACGAAATCAAAATAGTACAATAATATTAGTCTATATAGTACAATATGTAATCGATATAGTCAAGAAAAGATAGCAGGTTTAATAATAAAATTTATTTAATAATAAGGCTTAATTATAAAAGAAAATAATAAAAAATCTATGGAGGTGCCGTAATGGGACAAGAAGCATTAGGTATGATTGAAACAAAAGGGTTTTGCAATCTTCAGTCTTAACCTTAACGGATATTAAAAGAGTAGAAAACGATGATGTAATCATCATTCAAAGGGGAACTTAGTCCTAAAAAATTGAGAAAAAAATTATAAAGATTGAGTTTCTAACTTATTGACAATTACATGCAACTATGTTAAATTATAAACAGAACTTAATTACGAACATAGTTTATATATAAGAACTAGCATTTTCTTTTTAAAAACCTTTGGTGGTTACTTAGTTTGTTAATGGAGTTTTTTGTAAGGCTTATAGTAATGATTTAATATCATTTTATATTTAAATGGCAATCAATAATTACAACATGGAAGGGGAAATTTTGATGAGTATTTATTATGTTCCACCAGTTAACTTAATTGGAAGAGGTTGTCTTGTAGAGATGAAGGAGCCTGTTAAAGCCTTAGGGGCAAAAAAGGCTTTTGTTGTAAGTGATAAATTTCTTGTATCAAACGGTACAGTAAAAAAGGTAACAGACTTATTAGATGAAATCAATCTACCTTATGTAGTTTATGATGATGTTAAACCAAACCCTACTGTTACCAATGTTAATGATGGTTTAGCTGCACTAAAGGCAGAAGGTTGTGACTTCGTTATAACAGTAGGCGGAGGTTCACCACAAGACTGTGGAAAAGCAATCGCCATTCTTGCTACAAATGGTGGAGATACAAGGGATTATGAAGGTGTAAACAAAACTACAAAGAAGAGTCTTCCTATTGTAGCTGTTACAACAACAGCAGGAACCTCAGCAGAAGTTACAATCAACTATGTAATTACAGACGAAGAGCGTCAAGTAAAAATGATTATGGTAGATACAAATTCACTGGCTGCCATCACAGTAAATGACCCAGAACTGATGTTAGCTAAGCCAGCAGCTTTAACCGCTGCAACTGGAATGGATGCCTTAACCCATGCAGTTGAAGCAGTAGTAGCTAAGGGTGCATATGATGTGACAGATTCAACAGCTTTGTATGCAATCAAACAAGTTTTCGAGTTCCTTCCAAGAGCAGTGAAGGATGGCAATGATATTGAAGCTAGAGAACAAATGGGTTATGCATGTTTCTTAAATGGTATTGCCTTCAGTAATGCAGGTTTAGGAAATGTACATGCTATGGCTCATCAATTAGGTGGTATTTATGATCTACCTCACGGTGTATGTAATGCAATGCTTCTCCCTATTGTTCAAGAAGAAAATGCAAAGGGTGCTCCTGAGAAGTTCCGTGCCATCGCAGAAGTAATTGGTATGAATGTTTCTGGTAAAACAGATAAAGAATGTGTTGATTTTGTAATCAACAAAATGAAGGCTCTTTCAGAAGAAGTAGGTATACCAAAATCTTTAAAAGAAGTAGGTGTTGATAATCCTGACTTCGAAAAACTTGCTGAAAATGCTATGAAGGATGCTTGTGCAGGCGGAAATCCAGTATTTTTTGACAAAGATAAATTAATAGAGTTATTTAAGAAAATAGCTTAGACCTCAGCCCAATAAAAAAACCCTCTCAAGAGGGTTTTTTTATTGGGCTGAGATAAGATAAAGTCTGCTACATTTCATCACTATAAAAAAGTCCTACAGGCGAAAACTAATTGAAGGAAAACAGCGGCCTAGTAAAGAAAATAACTATAGTGAGTTGTAATAAAACTTTTATAGTTTAGTGTAAGATAGCGGAGTCATGGGGACGGTTCATCTGGCACGTATGTTTTTATGTGCCTGAGGAACTGTCCCCGTGGCGTAGCGAATGTAACATATTTACTACAACTTATATAATAAATTTTGTACCAGAAAGAATAATCATATAAAGTAAAGGGGAAATCTTATGAAAAAGCTTCTAATAAGCATTGTATTTGCTGCAATTATGTTTTCTACTCCTGCTATAGTTTTTGCTAATGCCGGGCCTGTATTTTGGCAGGGGCATCCATCTTCAACGATACTGTCAATTGAAGAAAACTCTCCAATTAGGGTAGAAAAGGAAGACTTGGTTTTTGATTTTTCTGATGATGATCATTCCTTCCACACCATCAGTGGGAAGGTTACTGCAACCTACGAAATGTTTAACCCAACAAATGAACTGCAATCAGTACAAATGGCCTTCCCTTTTATAGGAACGCTTGACAGTTTTGTAGGGGAGGAAATTGTTATAACAGAAGATGAAAATGTACTGGAGTATGATGTATATATTGGAGATGTGGTGAACAGCTATAGAGATCCTTTACAAGTGGATAAGAGAACAAACTTTGACTTTAAGAGTATTGTAGGTACTGTCACAAAGAACCCTTATAAGGCAAAGCATTTTACAGAAACTGAAAAGGGAAAACGCTACATTATCGATGTAAAGCCAACCACTGATCAAAGGATAAACTTTGTCATAGACTTTAATTTCGATCATAAAAAAACAAAAGTATTAACAAATGGATTTAATCGTTATGAGCGTAGTGGTGAAAAAACCAAAATTGCTGTTTGGTGTTATGAGCCGGAAACATTAGAAGTTTTTGTTTTAGGTGAGGATATTGATTTGAAGATAAGTGCTTATACAGATGGAGAATTTAAAGAGAAAACAAATTTTTTCACCTATGAAATTTTAACGCAAGAAATAGAACTCAAACAATATTTGATATCGTACATAACAAGTCATATCAATAGTAAAAACATTGAAATGATTTCAGATAATCAGATCTATAATCTGTATGCAAAATCTTTTGATGAATATCTTACACAAAATATGGGGTATGTCTCCGAACATGATCTTCTAGCACAACAGCATGATCAGAGAATGTTAACCTTGGTCTACACTGTTGAATTTCCACAGAATGGAAGAAAAACAGTGGGTGTAAGCTATAGAACATCTGGAACAATGGATAAAACGAAAACGGTAAAACCCCTACACACCTTTGAATACATTTTAAACCCCGCTGCAAATTGGAAGGATTTTAAAAACTTAAATATTAAAATTATCACACCAGAAGAGGCTCCTTATGTAGTAAAAAGTAATATAGAATGGCTAAATCAAGAAAATAAGCTCTACACAGCAACCCTATCAAGCTTACCAGAAGAAGACCTGTTTTTTACCCTTTATGCAGAGGAGAAAATTACACTGCTAGATAAAGTGGGAGGAAATTTGCAGAAGCGTTTTGGATACCTTACTCCTATTGTCTTAGGCTTAGTAGGGCTTCTTATGATGGGAGCAGTTGTTATGGTCATTCTCTATAAAAAAACAGGCAACGAGCTAGAATAAACTACGAGCCTTAAAGCATACCTCTACTTCTAAACCGAGCTTTAGAAGTAGAAAAAGTACAGATGATAGCGTGTTCATTGCCAAGGAAGTTAATGCAAGAGGATCTATGTGGTGGGATTTAGTATTGAGGTAGGTGAACCGTACCATAAATGACTGCGGTTTTATTGAGAGCAAGTATTTTCAACAAAAGCTAGACTAAATTAATTAATATAAGGGGCAATCTGTCCCTATGTCCCTTGTAGGGAAAATAATAAATAGAAAGGAATTATAACTATGACGTCCTTTACAGAAAAGGTGGTTCAGATCATATCCAGTATTCCTAGGGGAAAGGTGATGACCTATGGACAGATTGCGGGACTTTCAGAGCATCCCCGAGCCGCCCGCCAAGTTGTTCGCATACTTCATTCCATGAGCCGCAAGTATGACTTGCCATGGTACCGAGTCCTTAATTCAAAAGGGCAGATTGGATTTAAAGATGAAGAAGGCTTTAAGGAACAAAAACGGTTCCTGGAGCTGGAGGGGATTGAGGTAGGTATAAATGGCAGAATAGATTTAGACATATACCAATGGCATCCTGATAGGGTATAGGGAAATAAAAGTGTATTGAGGAGATATTAGACGGAGAACTGAAAGTTTTATGAATACAAAAGATAAACTATGGTTTCAAAAAGACATTTCTCATCAAGAATATCTTTTTGTTTAATGGTATCCTTTAAACATAATATAATGAGGAGGTAATTACTTATGGAATCATGGGAATGCATAGAAAAAACAACTGATTATATTGAAAAAAATTTGGATAAAGAAATAACGATTAATTGCTTGGCTGATATAGCTAATCTTTCTCCATTTTATTTTCAAAAACTGTTCAAGAGAGTAGTTAGTAAGACCGCTATGGAATATGTCAAACTAAGAAGGTTGGCTAAGGTTTCAGAAGAGTTAAAAATCAATAAAAAAGACAATATTATTGATATATGTTTCAAGTATGGTTTTGAAAACCACGAGACCTTTAGCAGGTGCTTTAAAGACGCATATGGATTAACTCCTTCAGAGTATAGGGCTAACCCTGTTTTGTTATCTCATTTTTTAAAGCCAGAAATATTTTTACAATACAACATTATTGATGAAGATGTTCCTATTGTTACAGACGGAATAGTGCTTGAAATAACTCGGCATTTCCTGAATAAACCAAAATATTTTGCAGGTTACACAGTTGAAGTAACACATAAATCGCCTAGTATTGACCCATTAGAAGATATCTGGAACAAAGTGCATGCAATAAAGGCAAATATTGAACAATGTATGCCTGAAGGCAATGAAATCGGGATAAGTCTAAATATTGGAGAAAGTGAAAAGCTAAAATATTTTGCAGGTGTAGAAACAAGAGAAAAAATAGAAGATGATAAGATGGAAACATACACTCTTATCGACAGGAGATATATTATATGTAAATTTGAAGCAGAAAATTTCTATACACTGATAACAGAAACAATTAATAAAGTATACCAATATATGCATTTATGGATTACAAAGAAAAAAATCAATGTTGAACATACAGCTATTGAATTATACTACGGTTCTTCACCAGATAGAACTTATATGGAATTATGGATACCAATAATTGAATAAAATATAGCTATCTACATGAGGTGAAGATAAATAATTAAATAAATATATCGGAGGTGCTTATAATGCTTGAGTTGCCCGAAGCAGTAACTATCGCTAAACAGATTGATGATATTATTGTTGGGAAGAAGATTTCAGTCGTAACTGCTGACCAAAGCCCCCACAAATTTGCCTTTTACCATGGTAATCCTCAGGATTACCATTCTCTGCTTGCAGGAAAAATCATTAATCGAGCAAAGAGTTATGGTGGAATGGTTGAGATTAGGGGTGAGAATGCAGTAATACTTCTAGGTGACGGTGTAGGAATCAGGTTTCACGATGAAAGTGCTGTCCGTCCCCCAAAACATCAGCTTTTAATTGAATTCCAGGATTGTACGGCTCTAAGTGCTTCTATTCAGATGTATGGAGGGTTATGGTGTTTTAAGGACGGTGAATCCGATTATGTTTATTATAAAATTGCAAAGGAAAAGCCATCACCCCTGTCCCAGCAGTAGTTCAGGTAATAATTAATGTTTTAATAAATTAACCTTCATGCAAACCGCAGTTACAACGTTACGGTGAACCTTACCACAAATGACTGCGGTTTTTTGTAATCGATTATTTTCAAGAGGAAAAGTAGAGAAGAATAAAGAAAAATCTAGAGATTAATAATAAATAGAAACGTAGAAAAGGACTAAAACGAGTATAAGCTTTAGTCCTTTTCTACGTTTCTATAGAGATAAGATAAAAAATAAAAATATTTATGGAACATCTTGACAAAAAATATATAATAGATATATAATGAATGAAAATTCATTCATTATATATTAGGAGTGTACTTAAATGGCTAGAACAACAGAAAAAAATCAACAAATGAGAGAATTAAGTAAAGAAAAAATCCGAGCAGCTGCTTTAAATCAATTTTCAAAGAAGGGGTTGTTTGCTACCCGTATTCAAGATATTGCAACGGAGGCTAATGTATCACAAGGTTTATTGTACCGGTACTATCCTTCAAAGGATGATATTTTTATTGATCTAATTGATAATGCACTAGACAAAATAAATGAGGCTTCATATTATGTATATAATTTAGATATGAAGGCCAAGGAAAAAATAACCTTAACCCTGACAGAGCTTTATAAGACTATTGAAACCAGCGAAAGCTTTAGGGAAACCTGTAGCTTAATAGCACAAGCCATGAATTCCACTGCAATTCCAGAAAAAGCACAAAAAATACTTAATGAAAAACGGGATATTCCATATGAAATCTTTGCAAAAATCATGGAGCAGGGGCAAAAGGAAAATACAATAGTAGATGGAAATCCTGAAGACTTAGCAATTCTATTTTGGAGCACCATCAATGGTTTAGCAATTTTTAATACTACAAGGCCATTACCATGTAGGTTACCTGATCAAGGTATTATTGAATCTATGTTGTTTAAATGACTACAGGAATCTTAAAAGGAGTTGTTTTAAATGAGTTTAAAAGCAAAAATATTTCATGTTATGTTAAGATATAGGCATCTATTAAAGGGACAGTTAAAACCAGAAGTAATAGACAAAAATACATCCATTGAAAAGTTACGACGTGAAACCGATGAGATGGCTGCAAAACTACTAAAAAAAAATGACGGGATTACCTATAGGCAGTCAGAGTTCAAAGACTTTTATTCTGAATGGGTTGAATTGAAGGGTACACCACGGGATAAGGTGTTGCTTTATTTCCATGGTGGTGGCTTTGTAATGGGTAATGCAAAATCCCATCGAAATATCGTTGGGAATATTGTAAAGCACTTAGGAGTAAATGCCTTAGTCTTCGACTATCGCCTTGCACCAGAAAATCCTGCCCCAGCTGCTGTTTATGACTCTGTAGTTATTTATAAATGGCTGCTTGAGGAGGGCTATAAAGCAGAAAACATAGCGTTTGCAGGGGATTCAGCTGGTGGAGGAATTCAATTTGCCACAATGATAAAGTGTAAAGATGATGGGATACCATTACCTGCTGTATGTGCTGCGTTCTCACCGTGTACAGATATGACATTATCTGGTGAATCTCATAAGAGCCGTGTAAAGGCAGATCCATGTACACCAAAGGGGGCCAATCAAACCTATTTGGGTTATTATATAGGTGATGGTGATCCAAAGAACCCATATGCTTCACCGTTATTTGGTGACTTGCATGGACTGCCTCCGATGATCATTCAAGTCGGTAATGATGAAACTCTACGAGATGATTCGGTTCTTTTTGCAGAAAAAGCAAAAAAGTCAGGGGTAGAAGTGAAAATAAAGGTTTGGAAGGGAATGTTTCATTGTTTTCCAGTGTTGGCACCTATGTTTCCTGAAGCCACAGAAGCTTTAAATGAAACCTGTAGCTTTTTAAGGGAAAAGCTCAACGTATCGTCAGTAAGATATACAAGCGATTAGTTCTTCTAGTAACTGGGATTTTGGTAAAAAAATTGCTATTATTTGTAAAAAAATCAAAGGATTTATATAGGATTTATAGAATTGATAATAACAGATTAAACTTATCTTCAAAGAAACCTCTTAGGAAATCAGAAATATAGTATGTTATATGATAGAAAAAGCTAGATTAAGGAGGAAATAATGATTTATTTAAGTACATTTACATTTCCAAATGAAGATATGGAATTTGATTTTTTAATAGAAGAAAAAAGAACATGCTATGATACATTTTATCCATTCAAAGTATTATCAAAACATAATTTCGTAAGAATTGATTTTGAACCAATTACAGTCTTATATGGTGGAAATGGTTCAGGAAAATCAACAGCATTGAATGTAATAGCAGAAAAAACAGGGATTCTTCGAGACTCTATCTATAATAAATCTAATTTCTATTCCGACTATGTTAATATGTGTGGGATGCAGATTGAAGATGACATTCCTGAAAATAGCAGAATCATAACAAGTGATGATGTATTTGATTATATATTGAATATTCGCAACCTCAATGAAGGAATTGATGAAAAACGAGAAAAAATTTTTGAAGAATATTTAGAGGCGAAATATGCTAATTTTAAACTAAAGTCTATAGAAGATTATGAACAATTAAAGAAAGTAAATAGTGCTAGAAATAAAACTCAATCAAAGTTTGTAAGAAATGAGTTGATGGACAATGTGAGAGAGTATTCAAACGGTGAAAATGCATTCCGATACTTTGTAGAAAAAATCAGTGAAAATGGGCTATATGTATTGGATGAGCCTGAAAATAGCCTTTCTCCTAAACGGCAGATAGAGTTAATGAAGTTTATTGAGGACTCCGCACGGTTTTTTAGTTGTCAATTTATTATATCAACACATTCACCGTTTTTACTTGCCATGCATGGAGCAAAAATATATGATCTTGATGAAAACCCAGTTAATGTAAAAAAGTGGACAGAATTAGAGAATGTGCGTACATATTATGAATTTTTCGAAAAATACAAAAAAGAATTTTCCAGTTGTTCACCATAGAATGGAAAGAAAACAGTGGGTGTAAGCTATAGAACATCTGGAACAATGGATAAAACGAAAACGGTAAAACCCCCGTCTGCCGTCCCCGCTTGGCCACATTTAAGCAAAGATTTTTCTGAAATGATTTCTATTTGGTTATAAATATGATATTATATTAATAAATCATAATCGTGATTACAATATAAACAAATACAATGAAACTGCTTTTGACATGGACTTATGAAACTTTAGAATTAGGACGATAAAGTATTTTTAAATTTCATTAAAACATCTTGCAGTCTACTAAAAGGTGAATAGCTTCTTATGACCTTAAAATATTAATTTCAAAGGAGTAAAAATATGAACGATTATGTAACTTTATTAATCAAAGATTATGTAAAAAATTATAAAGGATTGAAAGGAACAGAGTCCAATTGGCGTGAACCAGTTATTGGGATTGCTAGCGCTACAGATCCCATGTTTGCAGATCTTAAAGACATAATAAGCTCTTCTCATGCATTGCCATCAGATTTTATTAGTGATGCAAAATCTGTAATTGTGTTTTTCTTACCTTTTAGTGAAGAAATTGTAAAGAGTAATGCAGGAAACATTGAAAGTTCAAGAGAATGGGATATTGCCAATATAGAGACAAATCATCTTATAGTAGATATAAATAAATATTTATATGAAAAGATAAGAGAAAAAGGCTATTCTTCTACTGTTTTACCGCCTACTTATAATTACGATGAGAAAAAATTAATTAGTGATTGGTCACACCGACATGTTGGATATATAGCTGGCATCGGAACATTTGGTGTAAATAATATGTTTATAACTGAAAGAGGATGCTGTGGGAGAATGGGGAGCATTATTACTAATATGGTATTAGAGCATACTGAAAGAAAGGAGCAAGAAAATTGCCTATATAAGTATAATGGGACATGTAAAAAGTGCGTTAAGTATTGTGTAGCTGGGGCAATTTCAATTAATAATGGATATCCTTTTGTTGATAAAAAAAGGTGCAATGATCAAATTTATGATGACAATATACCACAGTACTCTATTGGTACTGGAGATGCATGTGGTAAATGTATGTGTAATGTGCCATGCTCTTTAATAAACCCTGTAAGCAGCTAAAAAAACAGATATGTCTATAATAATCAAAAAAAATTTTTAATAAGTTTGAGTCAAAAGAGTGATGTGGTCTTTTTGACTTTTTTTATACATAAAAACCGTCGTTATAGCCATACGGTGAACCTTATCGCAAATGACTGAGGTTTTGAGAAAGCGGCTAGTTTGTTATGTACGCAAAAAGACTTGTAGGTTATTGGAAGTGTTTCATTAATTTTTTAAAGGGTTGACAATAATAAATACTCCTTGTACAATTGAAGATAATTAAAGTCTATAATATCTTTACAAGGAGGCTTCATTTTGAAATATACTAAAGCTACAAACTATGCACTTCATACCATGGCATATATGATTAAACATAATAAAGATGATAACTTTAGTTTACAAACATTGTCAAATCACTTTAGTATATCTGCCACATATCTTTCGAAGATTTTAACGCAACTAGTAAAAGCTGATTTAATTCAGTCAACTCCAGGTGTAAAAGGTGGCTATGTTTTGCGTAAAAAGGTAGAAGACATTTCGTTTATGGATGTAATTAAGGCAACAGAGGGAACAGGAGCGTTATTTAGTTGTGAGTTACATGAGGAGGAAAGCGGGTGTCAAATCTTCAAAGTAATGAAAGAAGCAGAAAATGTGATGGAGATATATTTGCAGAATAAAAAAATTTATGAAATAATCCAAAATGCAGCAAATAATGGAATATGTAAGGAATAATTTTTTCACATATTCAGCTATAGTATAAGTCTTTTTTATATTCTGATTATAGATAAAATATACCTACAATATATACAATTCTTAAAAAGTATGGAGACAAATGATGAAAAAATCTATTTAAGGAGATGATGATATGACAGAATTTTGGGAATCGAGCTTTATAGAAAAACAAACAATGTGGGGATTTGAACCTTCAAATTTTGCAATTTTCACAAAGAATTTTTTCCTTGAAAAGAAAGTTAAGGACATATTGATACCGGGTATGGGATACGGAAGAAATGCAAAGGTGTTTATCGAAAACGGAATTAATGTAACGGGCATTGAAATTTCAAAAACAGCCATTGATTTGGCAAGAAAAAGCGGGCTTGATGATATTAGTATCTATCATGGTTCAGTAACTGATATGCCCTTTGACAACAAACTTTATGACGGCATATTTTGTTATGCACTTATCCACTTATTGAACCATCATGAGAGAAAGAAATTTATTAAAGATTGTTATAATCAATTAAGACCAAATGGATATATGATTTTTACAACTATTTCAAAAAAAGCTCCAATGTTTGGCCAAGGGAAACAACTAAGTAAAGATCGATTCGAGAGAATAAAAGGAGTAAAAATGTTCTTTTATGATTCTGATTCAATAAAGCAAGAATTTGGAAAGTATGGGCTGATAGAAGTTTCAGAAATTGATGAGTCAGATAGTAAAATAGATAATAAACCTCCATTAAATTTCATGGTTATTAAATGTAAAAAAGTGAACTTTGCATAACTAAGGGTATATTTTAGTTTGAGGTAAAGGGATAAGGAGGAAATAATGATCTATTTAAGTACATTTACATTTCCAAATGAAGATATGGAATTTGATTTTTTAATAGAAGAAAAGAGAACATGCTATGATACGTTTTATCCATTCAAAGGATTATCAAAACATAATTTCGCAAGAATTGATTTTGAGCCAATTACAATCTTATATGGTGGAAATGGTTCAGGAAAATCAACAGCATTGAATGTAATAGCAGAAAAAACAAAGATTCTTCGAGACTCTATCTACAATAAATCTAATTTCTATTCCGATTATGTTAATATGTGTGGGATGCAGATTGAAGATGACATTCCTGAAAATAGCAGAATCATAACAAGTGATGATGTATTTGATTATATATTGAATATTCGCAACCTCTTATGAATTTTTCGAAAAATACAAAAAAGAATTTTCCAGCTGTCTATCATCGGATGTTTAATGAAATGGGTTAGTGAATATGATATAGGATAATAGAAGTAAATTGCATAAAAGCATTACAAAAAGACATCTGTTTAAGGACAGATGTCTTTAATATTGACATAAGAAAATAAAAGTGATACACTAAAACAGATATTTGTCACTTTTATAATTTAAATTATAATTACCCTATATTAATTATATACCTTTAGAAAAACAATGTCAAGAGGGTTTTAAAATTTTTTTACTAATTATTAAAAAGGAGCGTATATGCTATGAGTATGAGAGACGTTGAATGGATCACCGAAAATGAATGGCTACAGGAGGTGCTTAAAGAGGTTCGAAAACAACTTGATGAAAATCGTGATTCTAAAGAAAGTTTTAAAAAAGACTACATCGAAACACAAAGAGAGATGTGGCAGGATATAGGTTCTGTTTCCATAAGCAATGGTCTAGACCAAGTTGTAGATTTTATGCAGTTTATCAATACCATGAAAACGCAGAAGAGAGGTCATGAACTCACTAGAAAACTTGAGGAAAAATACGAGAAAATGCTTGTATCACCCTATTTTGCAAGAATGGATTTTCTGGAGAATGGTGGGGAGAAAGTTGAAAAGTGTTATATTGGAGTTTCAAATCTTATGAATGATGATTTTGATTTTCTCATATACGATTGGCGAGCACCGATTTCAAGCATGTTTTATGACTATGAAATTGGGGAAGTCAGTTATGAATGCCCTGAAGGAATCGTTGATGGAAAATTAACGTTAAAAAGGCAGTATAAAACTAATAATGGTAAAATCCAGTATATGTTTGACAGCAGTCTTAATATAGACGATGAAGTGTTACAGGATATCTTGAGTAAAAGCACAGATAATAAGATGAAGGCAATCGTAACAACTATTCAAAGAGAGCAGAATAAAGTTATTCGTAATGAGGAGTATAAAAACCTGATTGTCCAAGGCCCCGCTGGAAGCGGGAAAACCTCTGTTGCTCTTCATAGAATTGCCTATCTCTTATATAAACATAGAGATAAAATAAAACCTCAAAATATAGTAATATTCTCTCCGAATGATATTTTTAATGATTATATCTCTAATGTACTACCACAGCTTGGGGAAGACAATATGTATCAGACTACATTTAAGGAATATATGCATAAAGCGTTAGGGAAAGAGTTTATAAAGGAAAGCTATTACCAAATGATGGAGTACATTCTTACATCTAAGAAAGAAGATATCTATCAAAAAAGAATCACAAACATTAAATTTAAGTCCTCTGTAGAATTTATAGATATGTTAAAACGATACACTTTCTACCTAGAAAAAAAGGACAGAAATTTTACAGATATTATTATTCAAGACAAGTTAATAATCTCATCTGAAGATATAAAACAATTATTCTTTAAAGATTATGTTCAACTGCCACTGAAGAGGAGGCTCCAAAAAATAAAAGATAGAATTTTGTTTCTCGTAGAGTCATATAAAAAGGAACGGATAAAAGAAGTTGCTAGTGAACTCAATAATACAGGTTCTTATATAGATAAAGTAGAAATTAAAGAGATTAGTGTAGCTACTGTAAGAAACGAAATGAAGGATATATACAATGAAATCAATAGAATAACAGCGTTTAATTTGATGGATATTTATAAAAATCTGTTTGAAAAGCTTGAGGTTTTTTCTACTGGTTCAAATGCTAAATACTGTGAGGCTAAAATTAGTGAAATCAAAAGCTATACTATTGAAAATCTGAAGGCTGGAGTGCTTAATTATGAGGATCAGCCACCCCTTTTATATTTAAAGGGTGTAATGGGAGACCTTCCTGAAACCGCAGAAATAAAATACGTTATTATTGATGAAGCTCAGGATTACACACCATTGCAGTATGAGATTTTTTATCAGCTCTTTAAGTCTGCTAGTATGACTATGCTAGGCGATTTACACCAATCCATTAATCCGTTTATGAATGTAGGAGATTATAGCAACATATCTCATGTATTTCCTAAAGAAAACACATGTATAATAAATCTAACTAAAAGCTACAGGTCCACAATGGAAATTACTAAGTTTTCAAGAAGATTGCTTAATAAGGAAGTTACTGATGAATTCGTAGAAAGAAGAGGAGATGAGCCTTTGCTTCTTAGCTTTCCAGATGAAGGAGCTATAAAAGTAAGACTTCTTGAGGATATAAAAAGATATGAGGATAAAGGATATAAATCAATTGGTATCATAACAAGGACTGTAAAGGAAGCAAAGAAGGTATATAGTTTCCTAAAAGACAAGGTTGATGTTAAAGCAATACTCAATGATGAAGATGGATATGTGAATGGTAACTTGGTGATACCGGCTTACCTAGCTAAAGGGTTAGAGTTTGATGTGGTGCTTATATATAATGTAGGAGATGAAAACTACGCTTGTGAGGAAGAACGACTGCTTCTTTATACAGCCTTTACCAGAGCGCTTCATGTTTTAAGCATATATTATTCAGGGGAGATCACACCATTGCTGAAGGAAGCTATATGTTGACAATTCTACCTCTTTGATGATTGTGCTTAAATACAACAAAAGACAAAAAAATGATATAAATTACAACAAAATACAATGAATTAATTGACCATAGCATGGAAATTAATTATAATTTGGTAATAAGTTATTAAGAAAGGATTACATGATATGGAAAACAAATTTTATACAATTGACCAAATTGCAAAACTGTTAGGCATGCATCATAAAACTATTAGAAAATTTATAGCGGAAGGTAGCCTTGGAGCAAGTAAAGTTGGAAAACAGTGGAGAATTTCAGAACATGATTTAAACGTTTTTATGGAAAAAAACAATGTTAAAATAGGTAATGAAAAAGTAGATAAGAGGCTAGAGGTGGATTACTCTACTGTGGGGGAAGAAGTAGAGGCTATACAAAAGCGGATGCATGTATCATCGGTAATCGACATCAATGAAATCCAAAAAGATGAATATATAAGAATATCAAACACACTTATAGCAATAGCCAATTGTAAAGAGCCAGGGATTGGTAAATCCACAATTCAAGTAAAATATGATGAGAAAGATAAAAGGCTAAGAATTATTTTGTGGGGTACCGTAAAGTTTATTGAAGGTATGTTAAGTTCAATTTCAATGCTTGTTGAATAAATGGATATAATGAAGAAAATTCATATAAAAGTATTAACTATATTAGACATGGAGGCTTGTTTATTATGGTATGGAGGGAAGAAACATGGCCTATAAAGTAAAGCGCTATGCCGATACTCAAATGGTAGAAATTCCAAGGGGAGAGATCGTGTTAAGAGACGATAGAATAAAATATAAGTGGAAAGTCGAAATAAAACCTTTTTTTCTCGCCAAGTATCCTGTCACCCAGGAGCTTTATTATGATATAACCCAAAAGGCACCTTCCTCTTTTAGAGGAAAGCAAAATCCTGTTGAGAATATCTCTTGGTACGATGCTATTTACTTATGTAATTTACTATCCCAGAGAGAGGGATTAAAAGAATGTTACATTATAGGTAGTAATGGTGAAGATGTTACATGTGATTGGGAATCGCATGGTTATCGCCTACCTACTGAAGCAGAGTGGGAATACGCATGTAGAGCAGGAACTACAGAGGTTAGATATGGAAAACTTGATAAGATTGCTTGGTATAATGAAAATTCAAGTGGAAAAACCCACGAAGTAGGAAAAAAAGAACCGAATGCATGGGGGCTGTATGACATGTTGGGTAATGTATGGGAGTGGTGTTGGGATGTATATGATGAAAAAGTATATGGGGCCTATAGGATTTTTCGTGGTGGCGGATGGTCTGATCCAGCCAGAGGTTGTCTTGCTTCGAATCGCCGCCGCAGTCATCCGACCTTTTTCATCGATGATCTAGGACTGCGTCTCGCAAAATCCTTTAAAGAAGTTTCAAGTTTACTGCTAGTAAAATGAGTTCAAGAACAATTATATAATTTAAAAGAATAATCATTCATTGGAGGACTATCATGAAAATTGAAAAAATGAAAGAAAATGACATAGAAATCGCCATTGTAAGTAGTAGCGAAATACTCATCACTAATGTTCAGTCTGCACTAGATTTTATTGCAACAGTAAACTATGAGACTGGCTGCGATTCAATAATTTTAAATAAATCAGCAATATGTGAGGACTTTTTCAACTTAAAAACAGGACTTGCAGGAGAAATCTTGCAAAAGTTCATTAATTATCGTGTGAAAATAGCCATAGTCGGGGACTTTTCTATATATTCAAGCAAGAGCTTAAGAGATTTTATTTATGAGAGTAACAAGGGAAAAGATTTGTTTTTCTTAGTAGATGAAAAAGAGGCTATTGAAAAATTGATCCTAGTTAATTCACCATATAGATAAAGAACAGTTTTACTATAGTACAAGTCAGGTAAATATAAATTTGAGGAAGGTGCACCTCATCGCCCTCGCTTGATAAACATAATAAAAGTGATGTATATTTCAAAAACATTAATATGGATAGGCTGACAGAAGTTTCAGAAATTAATGAGTCGGATAGTAAAATAGATAATAAACCTCCATTGAATTTTATGGTTATTAAATGCAAAAAATGAATTTTGCATAACTAAGGGTATATTTTAGTTAGAGGTAAAGGGATAAGGAGGGACTCATGGTGTATTTAAGTGCTTTTATATTTTCAAATGATGATATGGAATTTGATTTTTTAAATAGAAGAAAAAAACATACAAATGGCAAAATCATAACAAGTGATGATGTGTTTGATTATATATTGAATATTCGTAACCTCAATGAAGGAAATGAATGCCTCTAATAAGGTGTTTTTTTACTTAGAAAGATCGCTGTTATTTATGGTATGATGAACCGTACCATAAATGACTGCGGTTTTTGATAGAAGTATTGAATAAACTGGTATCCAAAAGAGTTTGGATACTTGTTATTTAGTTAATAACTGATATGACGTAAGGAAAACAAGGAGCTTCTCCGCTTGTCTAAATCTGAGACGGAATATTAATTATTGTAAATGTAAATAATCTCCATATCAAACAAAACGTAGGGTATGAAAATGAAACAGCCAAAAATATTCTCGTGGATAAGGGAATAGAATAGGTTAGTCTGCTGATGCAGGATTAGGGAAAATGGGATAAAAAATACTCATCTATCCTATAGTTTTTTGATTTTCATTTGTTTATAATAAAGAAGTATATAGATACGGAGGGTTATCAATGAATATGAATATCTTTATTATTGAGGATGACGCTCTTCTCCTAGAGGCACTTAGAGAAGGGTTAAGTCAGTGGTCATATGGGGTGAGTAATCCAAATGATTTCTCTCATGTGATGGATGCCTTTGTAGAGCATCGCCCTCACCTAGTGATTATTGATATACAGCTTCCAAAGTTTGATGGATTTCATTGGTGTAGAGAAATACGTGCAGTGTCCAAAGTTCCTATTATCTTTCTTTCATCAAGAGATCATCCGATGGATATGGTGATGGCCATGAACTTAGGGGCGGACGATTACGTTCAGAAGCCTTTTCATATGGATGTACTTCTCGCCAAGGTTCAGGCGATTCTTCGTCGAACGTATACGTATGAAGAAGCATCCTCCGATGTAATTGAGTGGAATCAAGCGCTTATTGATTTGAAAAGTGGCAGAATCTATAAGGATGGGAAAACCATTGACCTGACAAAAAATGAATTTTTTATTCTTTCGGTTTTAGTTAGATCAAATAATAAGATCATCTCACGTCATGAACTGATGAAAATGCTCTGGGATGATGATCAATATATTAATGACAATACGCTGACTACCAACATCAAAAGATTACGGCAACAACTTTCTTCTCTCAATTTAGCCGAAGGAATTGTGACAAAAAAAGGTCTTGGATATATGGCCGTTACGCTTTAGGAGGCTTCACATTGTTTATAGCTTATCTCGTTTATAAAAAAAGTTGGATTGGCTTAATTGGGTTACTGCTTCTACTTACCAACGCTTTGATACAATTTGACGCTGGTATTGTTGTGGAGCCTCAATCTCTCATCTATTTAAATTTTTTGTTTATAATTATCTGTGTTAGTTTTTTTATTTGGAGGTACAAAAAGGAAACCGCCTATTATAAGTCTCTGCTGACCCTTTCTAACGGTGTGGGAGATGACTGGTTTGAAAGCACTCCTTCTCCTCATAGTCCTTTTCCGGAGAGCATTGTGTATACACTTTTACAAACAATTCATGAGCATGAGCAAAACAAACGTCGTGAGGATCACTCCTCTCAACAAATGGACCATAATGATCTTGCATCATGGGTTCATGAAATGAAAACGCCCCTTACAGCGATGAAGATAACCATTGATGCTCATCGTTCTAATGAGTTAGCTCAAAGGCTAAATGCGCCCTGGTTGAGGATGCACTTATTAATTGACCGACAGCTTTATATTTCGCGATTAGCTAACTTAGACTCAGACTTACTCCCAGAAAAGCTACAAGTGCAAGATTTGATAAGAGAAGAGGTTCGTGAGCTATCAACATGGTGTATGGAAAAAAATATATCCATTGATTTGACGGGGAACACCGCGTCTACCGTGTACACTGATAAAAAGTGGTGCGGGTTTGTGATGAGACAAATTTTAACGAATGCGATTAAGTACAGTTCAACAGATGGAAATGTATTCATTCACATTGGTCTCCATGAAAATGAATTCGTCATCGTAACGATTAAAGATGAAGGGCCTGGTATTCAAGCACATGACCTGCCACGTATATTTGATAAAGGCTTCACTGGAGAAAATGGGAGGGTACAGCACTCAGCCACTGGAATGGGACTTTATCTTGCAGAAGAAATAAGTAAGAAGTTACATATTCGACTTGAGGTTGATTCAGCCGTTGGCGAAGGTACATCTATTTCGATGATATTCTCTAGTAATAATCCATTTGAACGCATTAGACGATCATTACTATAAGATAGGCATTAATGAAGTAGTTAGGATATTTACTGCCTGACTGCTTTTTATTTGGCAAGGTGACGAAAATATCACATTTGGACTCATTTTATCACCTAAAGCTTACGACCTAGAGCCACAAAAGAATTATACTGTATATAGAACAACTTGATTGGAGTGAATGAGATGAAAAATCAAAGGACACAGAAGACAGTTTTAATTGCTGAGGGAGTACGTAAGTCTTATGGTTTAAGGGGAAATGCTCAACAGGTGTTACAAGGAATCGACCTTCGAGTGATAGAGGGTGAGTTTGTTGGAATTATGGGACCTTCAGGCTCAGGCAAGACAACTCTTCTCAATACATTAGCTACTATTGACCGTGCCACAGATGGACAAATTTTTATAAAAGAGCACGAGATATCCAAAATGAAGGATAGTCAGCTTTCAAGAATTCGTCGTCAACATTTAGGCTTTATCTTTCAGGATTACAATTTGCTTGATACATTAACGGTAAAAGAAAACATACTGTTACCAGTTTCTTTAACAAAAACAAGCAAAAAGCAGGCTGAAACGGAGTTTAATGCAATCACAGAGATATTAGGAATCAAGTCGTTAGCAAATAAGTACCCTTCTGAGATTTCAGGAGGTGAAAAGCAACGGACCTCTGCAGCACGAGCGTTAATTCATTCGCCCTCCATTGTTTTTGCTGATGAGCCTACTGGTGCCCTTGATTCAAAAGCAGCCTCCAACTTATTAGAAAATTTACATGAGATTAACCAAGGACGACAAGTCACTATTGTTATGGTTACACATGACCCATTAGCATCTAGTTACTGTAGCCGTGTGGTCTTTCTAAAGGATGGAAGGATTTTTTCTGAATTGTACCGGGGAGAGAAAACGAGAGAATCCTTCTTTAAGGACATTCTTGATATGCAAGCCGTTCTTGGAGGGGGAACCCAGAAATGACTATAAAGAAATTAGTAATCCGCAGCATGGGAAAAAACATCAAAATGTATTATCTCTATTTTTTCTCCATGATTTTCAGCATAAGTTTGTATTTTATCTTTTCTACCCTACAAAATGATCAAACCATTGTTAACATGAGTAAAACTAGCATGAACTTCTCAGCGAGCTTTCAAGTCGCTGGAATATTACTCACTTTCATTACCATTGTGTTTACGATGTACGCTACGAGCATATTTATTAGAAGACGTAGTCAAGAAATCGGATTGTATCAGCTAATTGGCTTGTCTAAGGCTTGGGTCGCTCGGGTACTGATCTTGGAACACACTATCCTTGGTCTAGGAGCTTTACTTATCGGTATGCTCGTTGGAACTTTACTCTCGCGACTCTTTATTTTAATGTTTATGAACCTGATAGGTCTTGAAGCTATGATTGGCTTAACTTTCTCCAGCCAAGCAGTCATCCAAACAATTGCTGTTTTTACTTGTTTAATTGCTGTTACATCCTTACAAATTATACTGAAGGTTTATCGCAGTACATTACTACAATTGTTTCAAGCAAATAATCAAAATGATTACTTTGTCAAGCGTCCAAGTATCCTTTCAAGCATTTTAGGGTTAGCAGGATTAAGTCTAATAGGGTTTGGGTATTATGTGTCTACTTTTATTGTAGACCATGCAGACTTGCTGATGTTTCTTATGTTATTAGTTCTCGCCAGTACCATACTGGGAACCTATTTAGTCTTCCATACGACAATAAGCTGGATACTATATGTTTTCCGAAAAAAGCAAAATGGAAATCTCGGCTTGTATAATAGCCTGTCGGTAGCACCATTAATGCACAGAATGAAGGGTCACGCCAATTCCTTAACCTTAATCACTGTATTGTCTGCCGCAACGATTACGATGATTTCACTTTCATATTCCTTATATTATTCAACGGAAAACGATGTGAGACTGGCGATGCCTTTTGATTTTGCAGTTGAAAATATGCAGGATGAAGCTGCTATCATATCAAGTAGGTTAGAAGAGGAGCAGATTGAATTTTATCATTATCAACTAGATGCCATACGATTTAATGGCACATGGGTGGAACAGGGTCCAAATGTAGATAATCGTCATAGAAGGTTTATGCTTTTTTCAGCAGAGCAGATGGCCCAGGCTGGATTAGATGTTGAGAGTCCCCAAGATGATGAAGCAATCTATTATAATACACGAGCCATTATAGAAGGAATGGATACTTCATTTCCAAAAGACGTGCAGTACGCATCAAAGGATGAAGTAAATCAACTAACAGTCTCCAAGTTTAGGATTGAAAATGTGATGAATTACAGATTCTATGGCCAACAATTACTTGTTTCTGAAGAAACCTTCCAGAGAATGAGAGACAGCATTCAGGATGATGAGTATAAAGAATTTTTGACTTTTGAGGTGTTTCAATTATTGGATACTGAGAAATCTGATATGGCCTCTGACATCTTTCTAACAAGTCTGGATAGTGATCTGTATATCACTGACTTTTATTCCGCATACGAGGGATCGCGTCAAACCTTTGGGCTCCTCATTTTCATCGCCGGCATTTTAGGCTTTGTGTTTATCCTTTCAACGGGAAGTATTTTGTACTTTAAACAAATGACAGAGGCCGAACAAGAAAAAACCCATTATCGGATACTGCGACAACTCGGATTTCAAGTAAAGGATATTATGAAAGGCATCGTCCGTAAGCAGCTCTTTGTTTATTTAATTCCTCTGGGAATTGGGTTAATTCACGCTGCTTTTGCGCTTAACGTAGGTTCTATTCTCATGGCCGCAAGCATGCTCACCCCAATCATCATTAGTATGGTAGCGTATATTGTCATCTATTTGATGTTTGCCGCATTTACCATTCGGTATTACAAAAACATCGTTATAAATGCTCTATAGAAAGGAGGGAAAGTTATGAAAAAGATATTATTTTCTTGTCTTGTTGTAGTCGTTGTCATTGCTAGCATATACCTTTTATTTCCCGAGCCATTCGATCGTTTTAATCCATTGATTGAACAGGAATATGTATATGTTGAAGTTCAAAATGAACCTACAGATGATAACGGAAGATATAAATATAGGGAGCAGGGTGTCACCGAAAGCGGAGAGACGAAACGAGTGGTATTCACCACTAGTATTAGACTCGATCAAGGCACACTTTTAAAAGTACTCGCCAAAGCTACCTACACAGAAGAATATAAACTTATAAATGAGGATGAAATGCCATAAAGTTAAACATTAATGGCGATGTAATTGGTTTTATTGCTGATACAGGGTTAACTTTTTATATTAAGTATGTCAGCCTTTTCATCGTGGGAGGATGTATTTTGTGATACGATGATTAATATGAGGGTGCCAAAAGTATTTGCTTATATGCAAAAGCCTTTTATGAAGCTTCATACAACACTTAAATACGGTTTCGAATCATTCTATATAAGCCCTAAAGTACAGATAAAAAATTCAGGCGAAAGACCTGTAATGATTATGCATTCTAGCGAAGATCCAGAAGTACCCTTTTCTAATTTTGAAAGAATTATAAAAAATGCACCTGAACATGCTGAAATTTGGATCAGAGAAGGATATCATCATTTTATTGTAGAAAGGGATAACCTTTTAAATCCGGAAAATGATAAAGCGTACTCAGAAAGAATCCTTCATTTTTTAAACAGCCACTTTGGCAATTGAGTTAAATGTGAGAATCAGTTGCTTTCACTTACCTTTACACATAGAAAAACCGCAGTTACACCGATACAATGAACCGCACCATAAGTAATTGCGGTTTTAAGATTATACAATTTCAGATAATACATGGAAGACATATCTGATTTTAAACTACATTATAATCTTTAATAATATAGTAACAGTAATTAACGAAAGTAATGTAGTTACAGATACAACAACAGCTGCATATTCTTTCTTTTTATCAAAGCTTTCTGCTAGTATTGAGGTCATAGCGGAAGCCGGCATAGCGGACATAATAACTACCGTATTTATAGCCTTAGATGAATCCCCTATTAACAATGAGATTAAGTATATAATAGCAGGTATAATAATTAGTTTAGTAGCTACTCCATAATATATTGTCCAATCTCTTAAATACTTTTTTATTTTTACGTCTGCCAGTATGACGCCAATAATGATCATGGATAATGGACCTGTGATATTGCCGATGGCCTCTACGCTAGATATTAAGGCACCTGGTAATTGAATATCAAATATCATGATCATAATGCCTACACAAACTGCTATGATAGATGGATTTAGAAGGATTTTTTTTAGTTCTTCCTTTAATTCCTTTTTGTCAAAATTACCTTTAAATAATATAAGACCATATGTCCACACTAGTATAACGAAAAACATATTAAATATAGATCCGTATATAACCCCCTCTGCACCATATATAGAATTCAGGATTGGAAATCCCACGTAGCCTGTATTCACAAAGACATTGGCAAAATGCAGGATTATTTTCCTATCACTTTTTACTGGCAACAAGAGCAAGTGTGAAATAAGGATCATCAGTATATAAGCTAAAATACAGTAGTAAAATGTTTTTATAACATTAGATTTAATAGTAGGATCATAGGTATAAATGAAAGAAGAAACAATCATAAAGGGCAGGGCTATTTGTATAAGAATATCTACTAATTTTTTGTTGGTTTCTGCAGTAATGATCTTTTTCTTACTGCCATAAACTCCTACTAATATAATAATGAACAAAGAAATAACACTTTCTATAATAACGGATACCTCCAAGAGGATACCCCCCTCTTATTTAGATATTAAACATTTTATGTTGTAGGGTCTTTTATGTTACAAAATAATGTAACTTCTTGACATGTTTGCTAGAGGGTTTATTTTCACTATGTTTGTTAAGTAGCTGGTATTTATAATGCATAGGGAATAATTAGGTGAAGGATAGCTATGGAAAAGTAAAGAAGGGTTGCTGTTTTCTAAAAGACTGCACAATGTACAATGTATACATGCACTGAGTTGATAATATCTATTTGATTTTCCTTAAAATCTTTGATACAATTTTATCAAACAAAATATTCCATTTTTTCTGAGGTGCAAATCCTATATTTTCACCAAGGAAGCTTTTTTTAAATCTGAACTAAAGGGCTGATCAGGCCTGAGGGGAGGGGAAAGAAAAACACTATAATATAATTATGTCTACCTTGGTTAAGTAAGTCCTTTTCTTCTATAAGAAGAAAAGGACTGTTTTTGTTAAATTTCTCACTTTGAAATTTAAATTAATAATAAGGAAGATAGGTGAAAAAATGAATTTTCCTCATGAGAAGATTTATCGTACTGAAAAAGACTTTCTAGGAGAAATATCAATTCTACAGGATGCTTACTATGGAATCCATACCCAAAGGGCAGTAGAAAACTTTTCAATAAGCAATAGAAGTACCAATATCCACTTAATTCACGCTATTGTAGAAGTGAAAAAAGCTGCGACTATGGCACATTTAAAGCTGGGAAGTCTTTCTTCAGACATAGGTAATGCTATTATCATAGCTTGTAATGAAGTATTACAAGGTGCTCTTTCAGATCAATTTATTCTAGACCCCCTTCAAGGGGGAGCCGGTACTTCGAGCCATATGAATGTTAATGAGGTATTAACAAACCGAGCACTGGAATTATTAGGTCATGAAAAAGGTAATTATGAAGTAATACATCCCCTCCATCATACTAATTTCTCACAATCTACCAATGATGTATACCCAACTGCCTTGAGAATTGCAGCTATTCGTTTATTACGTCCCCTTAGTGAAGCATGTGCAGAATTGCAGAATAGTTTACAACTAAAAGAAAATCAATATGAGCATATTATTAAACTTGGTCGTACACAGCTAATGGATGCTTTACCTATGATGGCTGGTCAAAGTTTTGGTGCTTATGCTCAAGCCGTAGCTAGAGATCGATGGCGACTTTATAAAGTAGAAGAAAGATTGAGACAAATTAATATCGGTGGTACTGCCATAGGAACAGGAATGAATGCTAGTTTAAAGTACATATACACCATCACAGACATTTTGCAGGATACAACGAAGTTGGGGCTTGCACGTAGCGAATTTCCTATGGATATTACGCAAAACATGGATGTGTTTGTGGAGGTTTCAGGCCTTTTAAAATCTGCTGCAACCAATCTTTTTAAAATTGCCAGTGATCTAAGATTGTTAAATTCCGGCCCTAAGGGTGGGATAGGGGAAATTACTTTGCCCTCTGTACAGATAGGCTCCTCCATTATGTCTGGCAAAGTAAACCCTGTTATAGCAGAAATGGTATGCCAAATGGCTATGAAGGTTATGGCCAATGATTATGCCATTACTTTAGCTGCAATGAATGGTCAGCTTGAACTAAATGCTTTTACTCCTCTAATTGCTGATACACTGCTAGAATCTCTAGAAATGATGACAAAGGCTATTCTATTATTTAAGGAAAAGTGTATAGATCATATAGAAATAAACGAAGAAGTATGCAAAAAACATTTATCCGAGTCCTGCGCTATAGCGACTGCATTAGTCTATCATATAGGACATGATTGTGCCTCTCAATTAGTAAAAAAAGCACAGAAGGAGGATAAGGATATTACAGCAGTGTTAAAGGAAGAGAAGCTGATGTCTGAGGAGGAAATAGAAAAGATTTTAAATCCCTACGTAATTACAAAGCCTGGTATTCCAGGAATATAAGGAGGTAAATTATGAGTATGAATCAAACCCCCCGCTCCAACCGTATTCACATTGCTCTTTTTGGTAATAGAAATGCTGGTAAATCTAGCATCATTAATGCTCTTACAGGTCAAAACATTGCTATTGTTTCAGATGTTAAAGGTACTACTACAGATCCAGTTTATAAAACCATGGAGCTTTTACCGATAGGTCCTGTTGTTTTCATTGATACGGCTGGGCTAGATGATGAAGGAGAACTAGGTCAACTAAGGAAGGAAAAATCCTTCGAGGTTTTAAATAAAGCAGATATTGCTTTAATTTTAATTGATGCTACTATTGGGCTTACTGACTATGATCAAGAGATCATAAAACTAATAAAATCAAAAAAAATCCCTATGCAAGGTGTTTTAAATAAGATGGACCTTCAATCATTACACGAAAAAGAATTACAAGAATTAGAAGCTTCCTTAGGAATTCCTTTTATATCGGTTTCTGCCGCAACAGGTAAAAACATTCCTTTATTAAAGAAGGCAATCATCAAAATTGCTCCTAATGATGAGGATAAATTTAAAATCGTAGGAGATCTTATTTCTTCTGGAGACTTTGTGGTGCTAGTGATTCCCATCGATAAAGCGGCACCTAAGGGGCGGCTCATTCTACCCCAGCAGCAAACCATAAGAGACATCTTAGAATGTGATGCCATTACAATTGTTACAAAGGAGTACGAACTACGAGAAACCTTAGAAAAGCTTGGGAAAAAACCAGCTTTAGTAATAACGGATTCCCAGGTTTTTCTAAAAGTAGCGGCGGACACACCAAAAGATATTCCATTAACCTCTTTTTCTATCTTATTTGCTAGACATAAGGGGGACTTGACAGAATTAGTCAAGGGGGCAAAGTCTATTGAAAACCTTGAAAATGGGGATAAGATTCTAGTAGCGGAAGCCTGTACCCACCACCAACAGGCAGATGATATTGCCCACGTTAAAATTCCACGATGGATTAGACAGCTGACAGGAAAAAGTTTAACCTTTGAATACTGTGCAGGTACACAATTTCCGAAGGATTTAAAAAAATATAAACTAATCATCCACTGCGGTGGATGTATGCTAAATCGTTCTGCTATGATTTATAGGATTTCTCAAGCTGTTGAAGCAGAGGTTCCGATTGTCAACTATGGTGTTTTAATAGCCCATGTTCAGGGAATTTTACAACGGGTTATTTCTCCTTTCCCACAGGTAAAAATGTTATGGGAAGAAGATATATCTGTGATTGGAGGATGAAAATGAGTAATAAACTGATTGAAAAGCTCTATCATCATCATGTTTTAACAAAAGAAGAATTAGTGGCACTAATAAGTGGCTTAGAAGAGGAAGGTAAAAAATTGCTCTTCCACTATAGTTTGCAAACAAAAATTCGTTATTATGGTAAAAAAATATACATGAGGGGTCTTATCGAATTCTCCAACTATTGTAAGCAAGACTGTCTTTATTGTGGTCTTAGGAGCTCTAATAAGAAGATAGAACGGTACCGACTTTCTGCTGAAGAAATTCTCCAGTGTTGCAAGGAAGGCTACCGCCTTGGCTATAGAACTTTTGTGCTTCAAAGTGGTGAAGATTTTTGGTACGAAGAAGATCAGTTGATTTACATTGTAGAAAAAATCAAAGAAATATATGAGGATGTTGCTGTCACCTTATCTATTGGAGAGAGAAGTAAAGAGCTTTACCAACAACTGTTCAAAGTGGGGGCAGATCGATTCTTGCTACGGCACGAAACTGCATCAAAGACTTTGTACGAAAAGCTTCATCCCACTATGAGTTTTGAAAGTAGAAGAGCTACCCTAAAGATGTTGAGGGAAATTGGTTACCAAATAGGGGCTGGATTTATGGTGGGACTACCGGATCAGACAGCAGAAGACTTAGCAGAGGATTTGTTTTTTCTAAAGGAATTAAATCCTGATATGATCGGGATAGGACCTTTTATTCCCCACGGAGAAACACCTTTAAGAAATGCTGTAGCAGGCTCCCTAGAGGATACATTGGTAATGGTGGCGTTAGCACGATTAATGGTTCCAGAGGCTTTGTTACCTGCTACCACTGCACTAGGAACCTTGGACCTTAAAGGAAGAGAGAAGGCAATTTTAGCTGGAGCTAATGTTGTCATGCCTAATCTTTCTCCCACGAAAGTAAGGCCTCTTTATGAACTTTATGAAAATAAAATTTGCATTGATGATGAACCAGCCCATTGTCGGGATTGTATAGAAAAAAGAATTACTTCTACAGGTATGGAAGTGGATTTAAGTCGAGGAGATAGTTTTCAATTCGAAAAAAATAAGCTTCAATAGGTTTATTTTCATATGTATAAATGCAATAAGTGGCATATCCCCCAATTGCAGAAAGGACGGCGGGACTTCTTGTTATCTTCTATAATATAGCGTATAATGTATACGGGCACTATATTGATTAGTGCAGATATCAGGCCAACTATGCAGGAAACATTAGCTAATACAATAGTTGGCTTATAATAAGATGATGATAAAGGAGAAGACGATGATGACAAACACTGGTATGAAAAAATTTATTGCAATGATGACGGTTGTACTGGCAATAACTTTACTAAGTACAGGATGTGATGGTGAAAAAGTTAGTGAAGAGCCTGAAATTACTAATAATACTGAAAATCCTAGGGTGCAGATAGAGATGCAGGATGGTAGCAAGATGGTTTTAGAATTATACCCTGAATTCGCTCCTAAAACAGTAGAAAACTTTGTTAATCTTTCTAAATCTGGCTTCTATGATGGTTTAACATTCCATAGAATAATTGAAGGATTTATGATTCAAGGCGGTGATCCTGATGGAAATGGCACAGGAGGATCAGAGAAAAACATTGAAGGGGAATTTGCTGAAAATGGATTCCCACAAAACACTTTAAAACATACTAAAGGGGTTATTTCTATGGCACGTAGTGGTGATCCCAATTCTGCAAGAAGCCAGTTTTTTATAATGCATGGGGATGAAAGTTTTCTTGATGGTAAATATGCAGCCTTCGGTAAGCTAATAGAGGGGGAAGAAACTCTAGATAAAATAGCAAATACACCTGTAGAGCTGAATCCTTATTCTGGAGAAGTATCTAGCCCTCAGGAGGACATAATCATTAAGCAAGTAACAATACTGGATAGATAATAAATAATCTAATTATATATGTTTTACAGGCTTTAAAAAACGGCTACAACTCTTTGAGTTGTAGCCGTTGAAAGTTTAAATATATGGCGGGAGTACGTGGGAATCGAACCCACCCAAGAGGCTACTAACCCCTCGCGCTGGTTTTGAAGACCAGAGGGCACACCAGCACCCATCTACCCCCATATGTTATGAATTATTGACACTAATGTAGTATACCATACATGTTTATTATATACAACTTGTTTTTTGTTTTTTTTTATGTTCTATGGCATCCTTTTGACGATATGATACAGATATAAATAGAAATTACTAATAAAACTTACTGAAAGCATTTAAAATTTCTTCTAATTCCTTCATAAGAATTAATCTATTTTAATTCCATAACCTTTTTTGAATATGTAGACTGCAGTTAAAAAAAGTCCAATGAGGAAGATACTGCCTGCCAACAACTGTAGTAATAAATTGCCTTCATAAACACCTATATAAGTGTATCGAGTAAGATTTACAAGTGGATAGATAGGATTTATATATCTAATTTTCGATAAAATTCCAGGTAATTTTGTAATCTCAAAGAATACACCTCCTATATAGGTTAACGGTGTAATAACAATAGCCAACACAAAATTCAATTTTTCAAAGCTATCTAATAAAAGACCTGAAATTAAGCCTATGGATGCAAAAATAAATGACGTGACAGAAAGAGAAATAAAGAAAAACAAAGGGTACTCTATTGTATATCCAACAAAAAAAGCTGTAGCTAAATAGGTTAATGTACCTACCAGCAAACCTCTGAAGGTTCCACCAAGAATAAAGGCCAAAGATTTTTCTATATCAGAAATTGGATAGCTGTTCAAATCTTGTATAGTATTTTGAAATTTTTGTACAATGATAGAAAATGCAGGGTTTTGGAATGCGGAAAGGATTGCCCCCATGGTAGTTAACCCAGGGACAAGAAAGTGGAGATAACTTATCCCTTCGATGCCCACTTCTCTAGTTTGCAGCATTCCTCCAAATATACCTAAATACAGTATATTTGAAAGTAAAGGGGCAAGAATAGTTTGAACAGAAACCTTCATAAACCTATGAATTTCCCTTTTGAGTAATGTTACAAAACCAATTTTATTATAAAATATCAAATTTTTACCCATATATGATCCTCCTAACGTCTGATTAACTGTAGATAGATATCTTCCAAACTTTGTTTTTCTATATTTAAGTCTATAAATTTCATATTTTTTTGCACTATTTTCTCTATAACCTTTGTTAAATCATTTTTTACAATCTTCAGTATAAGTTTTTTCTTATCTTTTATTTCTACATTGTACTCACTTAAAAATTTAAAGTCATTTATACTTAATTCGCAATCAAAGTCGATTTCTACTTTTATTTCTTTAGAAAAGTCTTTTAACAATTTATCCTTCGGTTCATCTGCAATAATTTCCCCTTTATTTATTACAACCACCCTTTTACATAGTTTTTCTGCTTCTTCAATATAGTGGGTGGTCAATATGATGGTCATCCCTGACTTATGTAATTTTTTTAGAAATTCATACATAGCGTGTCTTAATTCTATATCTACTCCAGCGGTAGGTTCGTCTAGAATAAGAATTTCTGGTTTATGGATAAGGGCTTTTGCTATCAATAGTCTTCTTTTCATCCCCCCTGAGAGTTCTCTACCATAAGCCTTTTTCTTATCCTCTAATGCCAAGGACTCCAATAATTCATCAATATACGCATTGTTGTTTTTAAAGCCAAAGTATCCCGCCTGCTTTTTTAAAATCTCCTCCACAGTAAAAGCAGTCTCATAGGATATTTCCTGAGGAACAATACCAATAATTTTTTTTGTTTCCAATTCGCTGTTTTCTAGATCGTGATCTCCTATTTTTACCTCGCCATGGGTCTTTTTAACATTTCCTGCCAGTATGTTGATTAAAGTAGTTTTTCCCGCACCATTTTGACCAAGTAGTGCTGTGAATTCCCCCTTTTCTATATTTAAGTTAATGTCTTTTAAAGCTACTTTTTTTGTTTTTAAATAAGTTTTTGACAAATTACTTATAGTTAGCATTCATACCCTCCTTAATAATAGCGGTGGTTATACTTATATTTTTTTACTTCTTTAAACCTATACCACTGTTGCGTGTAAGCTAAACCTTAAAACTTAAAAAGAAGGGTTATCAGTAAGAGTAGACAGAATTCTTTTATTCTCTATCCTTTACTAAAGATTATAGATGATGTATTGTCAAAATAAAAAGAAGAGTAATATCATTTAAAGATGCTATTATCTCTTCTTTCTCAAAACGCTTTTTAATTATATTCAAGACGCTTTATTACTCTCTTGAGGCAGTTCTTTCTCTAAACAAGAGACTGATACAATAAGCACCAGCAATTCCTACCAAAGTATATATGGCTCTACTTAATAAAGTACCTTGACCGCCAAATAAAGATGCTACTAAATCAAACTGAAATAAGCCTATTAGACCCCAGTTTAATGCACCTATGATTACTAATATAAGAGCTAATCTATCCATTCTAACAACTCCTTAACAAAATAAATTAACTTCTATATTAGTATGTATTGTTTTAAAATAATCATACGTTTTATTTTAAGTTATAAAAAGTCCTAAAGTACCGAAAATTTAAGAATAAAAGTAAATATTAAAAAAGTATATTTTTCTAAAATTTGGATAAAATAACCTTCTAGATAGATAAGGAGGTTTTTTTATGTTTAGAAAAAGAAAAAGATTCCCTTTTAAAGTGGCTTTCTTCATTATAGCTTTCAGCTTTATCTTAGTAGGATTTTTTGTTGGATATTATAGGTTTTCCTCTCCGCAGGAGGAAGAAATACCCTTTGCAGAAAAGAACAATGTAGAGTTGAAGGAAGATATTGATGATATTTACGAAGTAAGAGAAAACAATGAGGCAGCAGTAACCCAATATGAGGACCGTATTGAACTGGAAACTAGAATAGTATATAGAACTCTTTATACAGTGTGTGAAAATACTATAGAGGAAGTATTAGCACCAGTGAATATTATGGTGGGATTAAATGAAGCTGGGTTTCAAGAGTATATAGTAAGTAGCGATCCTTCCTTTGAAATTCAAAAATTTTCAACAGAAGAAGTAATTCTATATCAAAGAAAGGAGGCTATATGTCCAAATCACTATAACCAATACCTCATTACAGATAGTGAAGGGTATATAGCAATTTATCATATTAATGAAGGTGGAGAAAAAATACTAGTGGAAAAAACATCAATTTCCATAGCTGTATTACCCCATGTAGATCAGGAAAAATTAAAAACTGGTATATTTAGAAGAACAAGAGAAGAGGCTTACCAGCTTTTAGAAGACTACAGTAGTTAAAAAACCCCCTACAATACCTAGGAAGCCCTTGCTTCACCAAAATAAGAAGATGCCAAAGGATTACAACAGCGAGACGATATGATCTATAACCAAAGTCATATCGTCTTTTGTTGCTGAGGAACTGAAGCCTATATAGGGAACTAAGCTTAGTGTAATATCGCTTTTTATGGTAGAATATGTTACACTATGAAATAGCATGGATGTATTCAATATAATGGAGGAATTAAAATGATCATACTAGGTATTGACCCAGGTATCGCTATTATGGGATATGGTATTATTAATTATACAGGGAATAGATTTGAGGTAATAGATTATGGAGCTATAACTACTTCAAGCAAGATTTCTACTGCAGAACGTTTAAAAAAAATATATGAAGAACTGAATAGCATCATAATAAAATATCATCCAGAAGCTGTAGTGATAGAAGAACTTTTTTTTAATACCAATGCTAAAACAGTATTATTAGTAGGACAAGCTAGAGGTGTAGCAGTATTGGCTGCTGCCAATAGCAACAAACCAATTTATGAATATACACCTCTACAAGTAAAGCAAGGCGTAGTAGGATACGGAAGAGCAGAGAAACACCAGGTTCAACAAATGATAAAAACAATATTAAATCTTGAAAAGATTCCAAAACCAGATGACGTTGCTGATGCCTTAGCAGTTGCTGTTTGTCATGCTCATTCGGGAAATTTCAAAGATTTATTTAAACTAAAATGATGAAGATTGTCTGGAGGGGATGAACTTGTTTGAGTATATAAAAGGAGTAGTAAGTGATGTAATTTTAGATAAAATTATTGTTGAAGTAGGGGGCATAGGATATCGTATACACAGTAGTATCCACAGTGCTGCTGCTACAAAGCCAGGAGAAACCATTACTATTTTTACTCACTTTGTTGTACGCGAGGATGAAATAAGTTTATATGGTTTTACTACAAAGGAAGAATTAAACATGTTTGAAAAACTAATTTCCGTTTCAAAAATAGGTCCTAAGGTAGGAACTGCTGTATTATCCACCTATACCCCTGCAAAGTTAGCAAACTATATCATAAACAACGATATACAGAGTATTTCAAAGGTGCCGGGAATAGGAAAAAAGACTGCTGAAAGAATTATTTTAGAACTAAGAGATAAAGTAAAGCAATGGAACTTAGAAACAGAAGAGGATATGGTTATAGATATACCATCTAGCTATGAAGTTATAGAGGCACTGATGGCTTTAGGTTATAACAGACAGGAAGCTGAAAAAGCTTTTGATGTTGTTAAAAAGGAGAAACTACCTGTAGAAGAGATGATTAAAAAGGCATTAAAACTGTTAGTAAGATAAGTAGGGGTGAAAAAAATGTTTATGGAAAATGATGAAAGAATTGTAACCAGTCATATAAGGGATGAAGATAAACAGGTGGAAAATGGTTTGCGGCCTAAGTACCTGGAAAGTTATATAGGACAAGACAAAGTCAAGGAAAAACTGAAAATTTTCATTGAAGCAGCAACTGCTAGAAAAGAAGCACTGGACCACGTGCTTTTATATGGCCCCCCTGGGTTAGGAAAAACAACCCTTTCAAATATTATTGCAAATGAAATGAATGTCAATATCCGAATAACCTCGGGACCTGCCATTGAGCGTCCAGGAGACTTAGCAGCTATTTTAACAAATCTTTCAGAAAACGATGTGTTGTTTATAGATGAAATACATAGATTAAACAGAAGCGTTGAAGAAATACTATATCCAGCAATGGAGGATTTTGCCTTAGATATCATTATAGGAAAAGGGCCAAGTGCTAGATCAATTCGACTGGATTTATGTAAATTTACTTTGATAGGTGCCACCACAAGAGCAGGATTACTTACCTCGCCATTAAGGGATCGATTTGGAGTAATCTGCAAGTTAGATTTATATAACACCCATCAGTTGACAGATATCGTCAAGCGTTCGGGAAATATCCTAGGAGTAGAGATTGTAGAAGAAGCTGCTGTAGAGATAGCCTCACGATCTAGAGGGACCCCTCGTATCGCAAATCGACTACTAAAAAGAGTAAGAGATTATGCACAAGTACGGGCTGAAGGGAAAATAACTAAAACAGTAGCAAAAGAAGCACTGACACTACTGGAAATTGACGAACTTGGCTTAGATGCAGTGGATAAAAAAATAATAGAGACTATGATCGACAACTTTGGTGGAGGGCCGGTAGGCATAGATACATTGGCTGCCTCCACAGCAGAAGAAAAAAATACCATTGAAGATGTTTATGAACCTTATCTATTGCAAATTGGATTTATCAATAGAACCCCCAGAGGTCGTATGGTATCAGAGAAGGCATATAAACACTTTAATATTCCATATAAAAAGGAGTAACATAGAATGGAGAACTTTGGTAGAATCTTGATTCTTTTAGGAATAGGGACTTTTATATTAGGGATAGTGTTGATGATTGGAGGAAAATTTGGTTTAGGTAGATTGCCGGGAGATATTTTCTTTCAAAAAGGAAACTTTACTTTCTATTTTCCCCTAGTAACAAGCATTCTTTTAAGTATTTTCTTAACACTTATTCTTAACTTCTTTTTTAGAAGATAATGTCTTGTAAAGAAAGACCCTATACATGAGACAGATTTTTAGTAGATTATTGATTTTCTAATAAGTTTTATTTTCCAGATAAACTTCTTGAAGGAATATCTTAAGAACTTGTCGAAAAAGATATAATTGTAGCAATAATGTATAAGCCAAAGGGGGACCAATTCTATCATGAAAAAAACTAGATTCAAAGCAATCGTATTTTTAATCCTATTGATGATAATAAGTAATGTGCAAACAGTTTTTGCCTTTAATAAGGCACAAATCCCTACACATATAGAAATTGGACTTTTTTTCGAAAACTCCGCTAAATCGACTCTTCATTTGAAGGCAGTTAATGGATTTGAAGTAGGCGTATTTCAACACAATAATTTTGTAAGACTATTTGATATGTTGGATAAACAAGAAATAATTTTAAGAAAAGATACCTACTATATGGGATCTGGGAGAAATTATGTGGAATATACTGGAAGTATTGATTCTATAACCAACACTTCTAACCTTCAAGGACCTTATCATGTACAAGTTGCTGATAATTTTAGTAGTAGCATTGAAGCTTTAAGCTTTATACAATCTTTAAATGCAGGAGGCCAACAACCTTATTTGGTATATGAAAATGGTTGGAAGGTGTTTATAGGATTGTACCTACATCAAGAGGAAGCCCAGTTGAAGGCAGAAGAGATAAGTAGTATAAGCGGTCAACATGCAAGGGTAATTTCTCCATCAGCTAGAAGGGTACAGGTCTTAGACTTGACAGGAACACCATTATTTATGTTTGATAGTGGGGAAAATATTTACTTTCGAGGCTTTGAAGACAAAGGAAGTACGTCTTTAGTAAATGTGGAGGGAAGAAATTATCGAGGTGCAATTGGTGCAAAAAGATTAAGTGCTAGTGATATGTCTATTGTCAACAAACTGCTTTTAGAAGAATACTTATATGGGGTAGTGCCAAGGGAAATGCCAGCGTCGTGGGCAGTAGAAGCACTAAAAGCACAAGCGGTGGTTGCCAGAGGATATGCTGTAGCAAATGTAGGTAGACTTACAAGTTCGGGTTTTGACTTGTGTAATACAACAAGGTCTCAAGTGTATGGTGGTTATGACGTTGAACATGCTAATAGCAATCGTGCTGTCAATGAAACAGCCTCTAGAGTGGTTACCTATAATGGAAGTATCATCAGTGCCTTTTATCACTCCAATAGTGGTGGACATACAGAAAACAGTGAAAATGTTTGGTCTAACCCCCTGCCTTATATAAGAGGCGTAAAGGATGATTTTTCCTTAGATGCTCCTAACTCCACTTGGAAAGAAGTATTTACTAGAAGTCAAGTAAGGAGCCTGTTGGAAAAAAACAATATTTTTGTAGGAGATATCATAGATATTAAGGCTACCTCTGTTTCTGAAAATGGTAGAATTTTGGAATTAACAATTTATGGTACCAGTAGAAACGAAGTATTAGCAAAAGAAAGAAGTAGAACTTTATTTGGACTAAAAAGTACTTGGTTTACAGTGAATACTATAGGTAATACTATAGATAATACTATAGATAATACTCCAGATAATGTTGCAGTTAATGATAGTGTTGCAGTACGAGGAGAGGCTAGGATCATAGACTCGATGCAGCTGCAGAATCAGTCTATTCTTTCGGCAAACGGCATAACAAAAATTACAGATCCTGCTAATATAAAAATCTTTGATGGTAAAAACTATAGAGGGATAAAATCTTCTTCAGTTTCAGAACCTTCTATTGTAAAATCCTCTATTGCAGAGTCTTTTGAGTTTGTTGGTAGAGGATATGGACATGGTTTAGGAATGAGTCAATATGGAGCAAAAAAAATGGCGGAAGAAGGACATAACTATATACAAATACTAGCCCATTATTATACAGGCACAAAGGTGGAATAAACAAGAATGAAAACAAAAGACTTTTATTTTGATTTACCTGAGGAACTTATTGCACAAAAACCACTAGAAAAGAGGGACCAATCTCGATTATTAGTGTTAGATAAAAAAACAGGAGAAATGGATCATACTTATTTTTATAATATCCTAGATTTTTTAAAGGAAGGAGATTGTATTGTAGTAAATGATACAAGAGTTCTTCCGGCAAGGTTAATTGGTGAGAAGGAAGGTACCGGCGGGAAAATAGAATTTCTGTTGTTAAAAAGAAAAGAATTAGATACATGGGAGACATTAGTCAAGCCTGGAAAGAAAGCTAAAGTCGGCAGTCGGTTTGTTTTTGGTGACGGTCTACTTCAGGCAGAGGTGATAGACATTGCTGAAGAAGGCAATCGAATTATAAAATTTCATTATGATGGGGTTTTTGAGGAACTTTTAGATCAGTTAGGCAAGATGCCCTTACCTCCTTATATAACCGAGACACTGGAAGATAATGAACGTTATCAGACGGTATATTCTAAAAACCAAGGCTCAGCAGCAGCACCAACTGCTGGCTTGCATTTTACAGAAGAATTATTGGAAAAGATTAAACAAAAAGGTGTAAAAATAGTATACATTACGCTGCATGTAGGGTTAGGTACTTTTAGGCCTGTAAAGGTAGAAGACATAGAAAGTCATAAGATGCATGCAGAATATTATATTATCGGCAAAGAGGCGGCAGATACTATTAACGCAACAAAGGCTCAAGGTGGAAAAGTAATAGCAGTAGGAACCACCAGCTGTAGAACGTTAGAGTCCGCAGCGATTGAAACATCAAAAATAAAAGAAGGCAGCGGATGGACAGATATCTTTATTTATCCAGGATATCAATTTAAAATTGTAGATAGTTTAATTACAAACTTTCATTTGCCTGAATCAACGTTAATTATGTTGGTTAGTGCTCTGTCAGAAAAGGATATGATTATGAAGGCTTATGAAACAGCGGTAAAAGAGAGATATCGCTTTTTTAGTTTTGGAGATGCAATGTTTATCAAGTAGAAAGGTAGGTAGGGGAATGGCTCTAAGATATGAACTTATTAAAGAATGTAAACAAAGTGGTGCTAGATTAGGAAAAATACATACGAAAAGAGGGATCATTGAAACACCTATTTTTATGCCAGTAGGCACTCAGGCCACTGTAAAAACCATGACGCCCGAAGAGTTAAAGGAAATAAAGTCTCAAATTATTTTAAGTAATACCTATCACTTATACTTGAGACCAGGACATGAATTAATCAAAAAAGCAGGTGGGCTGCATAAGTTCATGAATTGGGATAAACCTATCTTGACAGATAGTGGTGGATTTCAAGTTTTTAGCCTAGGAGATCTGAGAAAAATATCTGAAGAGGGAGTGGAATTTCGATCTCATCTAGACGGGTCTAAACATTTTATTAGCCCAGAAAAAGCGGTAGAGATTCAAAATGCTTTAGGTTCGGATATTATGATGGTTTTTGATGAATGTGCTCCTTATCCTGCTGATAGAGATTATGTTAAAAATTCATTAGAGCGTACAACAAGATGGGCTAAGAGATGTAAAGAAGCTCATAAAAACATTGAAGATCAAAATCTTTTTGGCATCATTCAAGGCGGGATGTATGCTGACTTAAGAAAACAGAGCGCTGAGGAATTATTAGAACTAGACTTTCCTGGCTATGCAGTAGGGGGTTTAAGTGTTGGAGAACCTAAACCACTGATGTATGAAGTACTGGAACATACCACACCGCTTATGCCCAAGAATAAGCCAAGATACCTCATGGGCGTGGGAAGCCCTGACTGTTTAATCGAAGGAGCAATTCGAGGTATCGATATGTTTGACTGCGTATTACCTACTAGGATTGCTAGAAATGGTACTGCTATGACCAGCCAAGGTAAGGTGGTTATAAAAAATGCTAAGTATACTGAGGATTTCCAAGGATTAGACCCTGAATGTGGTTGTTATACCTGTAGAAACTATTCAAAAGCATACTTAAGACATTTGTTTAAAGCCAATGAGGTGCTAGGACTTCGACTGCTAAGCTATCACAACTTATATTTTTTACTTAAACTAATGGAAGAAATACGAGAAGCAATTAAAGAAGATCGACTATTAGATTATCGAAAAAGTTTTTTTGAAAAATACGGTTATGATGTATAATTATAGGAATAAAGGAAAAATTAAATTTGATGAATTTGATAAATAACGAATCTCATAAATTAAATAAATTTAATAAATTTAATAAAAAAAAAGGAAATTAGCTGTAGATGTGGAATAATTTATCTTAGTACAAAGAGAGGGGGAAGCATATGGAAAATTTTCAATTAGGCGGTTTAATCATACCCTTAGGGTTTTTGGCTATTTTTTACTTTTTGGTTATTAAACCTCAACAAAAAAGAGAGAAGAAAACGAGGGAAATGCGAAATAATCTAAAAACAGGGGATGAAATTGTAACGATTGGTGGAGTATATGGTACTATTTTAAAAATCAAAGATGATACCCTTACTATTGAAGTAGGCGCTGATAAAACAAAGCTTATTGTTGCAAAATGGGCTGTTGGTAATGTTACCAATGAAATTAAAACAAAATAATTTGTTGCTTTTCAATTAAAGTAGTGGAATAAATCCACTACTTTATGTATTTTTTGTGGATTTACTATTATAGGGGAATATTTACTCCATAGATGCATATTTATTTATAAAAACTACTATGGAGGTGTTAGAATGAGAAGCGGGATTATGGGAGGCTTTAATATATGGATTTACGGAAAAGGATTAATGCGAGGATATATTGTATCACTAGCATTGTTTTTAATAGGTGCTATACTGATTACATATACTGGACTTGGTGAAAATGTTATTCCTATATTGACCTCTATTATTATGATTGTAAGCATAGCCTATGCTGCTATTTATGTGGTAGTACACACTAAGAAAAAAGGCTGGCTGCATGGCGGGTTAGTGGGTATTTTATATATTTTTATATTGATCCTATTAAGTAAGGCCTTTGTTACAGGTTATATGTTGGATCGTGTTGTTTATTATAGGATCATCATTAGTATGATTACTGGGATGATTGGTGGAATGATTGGTATTAATATGAAATAATTTTCTTTTTTTTCTCTATACATTATGATATAATTTTATGGGACATTATATTGGAAAGGGGTCTTAATGATGAAGCATATTAAAACATTAACTGGTGCAAATTTACCTAAAAGTGCTGTAAAGGGCGGTTGTGGTGAATGTCAAACATCTTGCCAATCAGCTTGCAAAACTTCATGTACAGTTGCGAATCAACAATGTGAGAATCAATAAAAGCATAATAAAATACATAAAAAAAGCAGCAGTATATACTATATATTCACTGCTGTTTTTTCTTGAATAGGATGAAACAATTCTATAAAATAGATGTGGATAGCTTGAACTAGGAAAGGGGCACTTTATCGTAATGATTCATAAATTTTCTCAAGGAAATACAAATATTGTAGTAGATGTAAATAGTGGTGCTGTTCATGTAGTAGATCAGCTTGTTTATGATGTATTGGACTACTACCCTAAAAATACAAAGGAAACAACGATTGACTTATTAAAGGACAAGCATAATGATGGGAAAATTTCAGAAGCTATTGAGGAAATAGATAGTTTAGTTAGTAATGGCTTGTTATTTTCTAAAGAAAATTATCTGCAGCATGAAGCCTTTCAAAACAAAGACACTGTAGTGAAGGCTTTGTGTCTCCATATAGCCCATGACTGTAATATTCGTTGCAAGTACTGTTTTGCATCACAAGGAGATTTTAAAGGAGAAAGGAGCTTAATGACCCCAGAAGTTGGGAAGAAGGCTCTTGACTTTTTATTAAAGAACTCTGGAAACCGAAGAAATTTAGAGGTGGACTTTTTTGGCGGAGAGCCTTTAATGAATTTTGGCGTCGTTAAAGAAATTGTCGACTACGGAAGACAAGAAGAAAAGAAGTATGGAAAAAATATAAGGTTTACAATAACCACCAATGGGGTTTTGCTAGATAAGGACACTATGGATTATATCAATGAAAACATGCACAATGTTGTGCTAAGCATAGATGGTAGAAAAAAAATAAATGACTATATGAGATATACTGTCAATGGGGGAGGAACCTATGACATAATCATCCCTAAGTTATTAGAAATGGCAGCACTACGCAATCATGAAAACTATTATGTTAGAGGAACTTTTACTAGTCATAATTTAGACTTTGCAGCAGATGTACTGCATTTAGCAGATTTGGGTTTTAAACATATTTCTGTGGAGCCGGTAGTAGCAACAGAGGACAATGATTATGCTATAAAAGAAGAAGATTTGCCACAGGTTCTTAAAGAGTATGAATACTTAGCAGATGAATGTATAAAGAGGCATAAGGCAGGAAAAAACTTTAATTTCTTTCACTTTATGATTGATTTAAACCAAGGTCCCTGTGTTATAAAAAGGTTATTGGGTTGTGGTGCTGGAGCAGAATATTTAGCCGTTACCCCTGAAGGAGAGTTATATCCTTGTCATCAATTTGTTGGAGACGAAAACTTTAAACTAGGAGATGTAAATGATAACTGTTTAGATAAATCCATGTATAAAGAATTTTCAAACGCTCATGTTTATAATAAAGAGGCCTGTGAAAATTGCTGGGCAAAGTTTTATTGTAGTGGAGGGTGTCATGCCAATGCCTACAACTTTAATAAAAGTATTTATCATCCTTATAAAGTTGGATGCGAAATGGAGAAGAAACGTATTGAATGTGCATTGACAATTCAAGCAAAGTTAATGGAGGAGATATAACGATGATTAAAGACTTAAAAGAGAAAAAAGTAAAAATTCATGAAAGTTGTTTTATTGCAGAAACAGCGGACCTTATAGGAGATGTAACCATTGGCGAGAACTCCAGTATTTGGTACAAAACTGTGCTTAGAGGAGATGAGAATTATATAAAAGTTGGGAAGGATACTAATATTCAGGACAACTCGGTAGTGCATATAAGTCACCTTTATCCTACTATTATAGGAGACTATGTAACGATAGGACATAGTGCTATCATCCATGCCTGCACAATAGGAAACTATACATTGATCGGTATGGGAGCTATTGTATTGGATGGAGCGGAAGTAGGAAGCGAGACAATTATTGGAGCAGGCAGCTTAGTAGCTCCAGGTAAAAAAATTCCATCAGGAGTATTGGCAGTAGGTTCCCCGGCAAAGGTAGTGAGGGAACTAACTGAGGAAGAAAAAAAGAGTTTGAGGGTTTCAGCTGAAAGTTATGTAAAACATGGAAGAGAACATAAGGAGTAGTTAATTTCTTTCATTAGCTCAAAGAGCTCCCAACTGTGCTATCACTTTAAGGAGGAGCTTTTGTTTATAAAATAATAATGATCATGAAATAAAGATGAGAAAGTATAATTAAAGATTCGTTTGTTGACGGACAAGTCTCAACCATATATAATTATAGTTATTGTATAATAATGTTCTCATTAAGATTAAGTTCATGTTAGGAGGAATAGTCAGTGAAGTTAAAGAATGCAATAGTATTTATTTTAATTATTGCAGTTGTTGGTATGGCTGGATTTACTGCGTTTAATGGTCTGCAAATAGGTGAAATCACCATAAGACCGATGCAGGAAGCCATCAATCAAGGACTAGATTTAAAGGGTGGAGTTTATGTAGTTTATGAAGCAGAAACAGATGAAACTGGAAGAGAGTTAGATCAAACTATTAACCAAACTATTGAAGTGTTTCGACGTAGAGTAGATGCTATGGGTCTTACAGAGCCTTCTATTGTAAGAGAGGGAGATCATAGAATTCGTGTTGAGTTACCGGGAGTAGAAAATGCTCAAGAAGCATTAGATATGATTGGTAGAACTGCACAGTTGCAATTTATTACCCAAGAAGGGGAAGTCGTTGTAACAGGAACTAATGTAAGAAAAGCAGAAGCAACTTTTGTTGAAGGACAAGGCAGTCCAGTTGTTAGCTTAGAATTTGATAGCGAAGGTACTAGAAACTTTGCAGATGCTACAGCAGCTCATATAGGTGAACCAATTTTTATTATTTTAGATGAAGAAATCATATCAGCTCCAACAGTAGAGAATCCTATTCCAAATGGTAGGGCTATTATAAGTGGGAACTTCACAGTAGAGTCAGCATCACAGTTAGCCGCTCTAATTCGTGGGGGTGCACTTCCTGTTAACCTTAGAGAGGTACAAACCTCAACAATTACAGCAACACTAGGAGTAAATGCTCTTGAAAGAAGTATCACTGCAGCTACCATCGGGTTTATGCTGGTATTATTATTTATGCTGCTCTTCTATAGACTTCCTGGTTTTGTAGCAAATGTGGCATTAGCTATTTATATTCTTTTAGTATTAGGAATTTTAGTGGCTTTAAACGCGACATTAACGTTACCAGGTATTGCAGCCCTAATCTTATCAGTAGGTATGGCGGTAGATGCCAATGTTATTATCTTTGAAAGAATTAAAGAAGAGCTAAGAGCCGGTAAAACAATTCGTTCAGCTATAGATGCTGGCTTTAAAAGAGCTACAAGAGCCATCTTAGACTCTAACATTACTACCCTTATTGCAGGAATTGTATTATATCAATTTGGTACAGGACCTATTAGAGGTTTTGCATTAACTCTAATTATAGGAATTGTCGTGAGTATGTTTACAGCGATTATTATTACAAAATTCTTGCTAAAACTAATCGTAGGAATGGACTTAACTAAAAACAGCAAGTTGTTTGGTGCGTAAGGGGGAAGAGAAAATGAAAATTATTGAAAATAGAAAGATTTGGTTTTCTATATCAGCTATAATTATTGTTATAGGGCTTTTGATGGGTCTTGTAAGAGGAATGAACTACGGGATTGATTTTACCGGCGGAACTTTGATGGAAATTGAATTGCATCAACAGGTAGAAGTATCAGAAATAAGAGAGATTACCAACGAGTACGATGGTAACGCCAGCATCAATCTTCTAGGACCAGACAGAACAATTATTCAGCTTAGAACTACAGAGGATTTTGATAGCCATACAAGATCAGAAATTTTTAATGCCTTTAAAGAAAAGTATGACTTAGAAGAAAATGAGCCACTAAGAGCGGAGCAATTTGGACCAGCTATTGGAAGGGAAATTCAAAACAGAGCTGTTCTTTCTATGATTATTTCGGCTATTGGTATGTTAATCTATATCACCTTTAGATTTGAGCTTAAGTTTGGGTTAGCCGCTATTGTAGCTCTAGTTCATGATATTTTAATCGTATTGGCGGTATATTCAATCTTTAGATTACCTCTAAACAGCCCCTTTGTAGCAGCTATGCTTACAATACTGGGATACTCCATCAATGATACCATTGTAGTATTTGATAGAATTAGAGAAAACTTAAGATTTGTTAAGAAATCCAACTTTGCAGAGGTAGCAAATAATAGTATTGCTCAAACAATTACTCGTTCTATCAATACTTCTGTAACAACATTGATTACCATTGTTTGTTTATATATATTAGGGGTAGACCAAATCAGAGTATTTGCACTACCATTAATTGCCGGTGTATTGAGTGGTACCTATTCTTCTATTTTTATAGCATCTCCAGTTTGGGTTATGCTTAAGGAGAGCAAAAACAAAAATTTGTCTTATAGACCAAATCATGAGTAAAAAAGACATTCCTTTAGACTGTAAGGACAGATAGATTTTTAAAATGTGGTAATAATACAGAAGATAAGTATTATTACCCTTTTTTTACCAAAAGATAATAGGTAAGTGAAAGACTACGGAAATCCTTGGAGTTGATGATGTGTGGGTATTGGAACGACGTATAAAAACTTAAGACGTTATAAAAAAATTGGAGAAGTGCTGGTAAAGTACGGCTTTACCTTTGCGGCGGAGAAACTAAATGAAAAAGGCTATATACCGAAGTTTATATTAAATATAAAGCAATACGAAAAGCAACTAACCGATGGTGAAAAATTAAGGCTGGCCTGTGAGGAACTAGGGCCTACATTTATCAAGCTAGGACAGATCATGAGTACTAGGCGGGATATCTTTCCTGAAGATGTAGTAAGTGAACTAACAAAATTACAAGATAATGTTAAACCCTTTCCTTTAGAAATGGCTAAAGAAGTTTTTGAGAAAGAGATGAAGTGTGCTATTGAGGACTCTTTTAAAGACTTCGATTCAACTCCTATGGCATCTGCATCTATAGGGCAGGTTTACAAGGCAACATTAAAAACAGGAGAACAGGTAGTTGTTAAAATTCAAAGGCCTTCTATTCAACAAGTGATTGAAACAGATTTAGATATACTATTTAATTTAGCACGGTTATTAGATGAACATATGGATAAAGAAAAACCCTATAACCTTCTTGAAGTTGTAGAAGAATTTAGCCATGTTATCACAAAGGAATTAGATTACTCTCTAGAAGGCAGAAATGCTGAAAAATTCCACTCTCAATTTAAAAACGATGTTAAAGTTCATATTCCTAAGGTTCATTGGGATTTTACTTCAAAAAAAGTACTAACATTACAGAGGGTTTATGGCACAAAAATTATGGACTACGAGGCTATAAAAGCAAAACAGTGGGATTTGAATGATCTAGCCATTACCACTGCCAATTGCTTTATGAAACAAGTATTTATTCATGGTTTTTTTCACGGTGATCCTCATCCAGGAAACATTTTTATTCTAGGACCTTCTAAGATTTCTTTTATAGACTTTGGGGTAGTAGGTTATTTAGACAAAGGAACAATGAGTTTTATTTCTAATCTGTTTACAGCAGCCACAAGAAGAGATGTGGAGAAAATAGTAAATGTTTTAATGGAAATTGATGCCATAGCTTCTGACACAAATATCAGAAGATTAAAGGAGGATATCTCTTTTTTAATAAATTTATATTACAACATGCCACTAAATAAGTTGAATATCGGAGAGGCTTTAAGAAAGATCATGGAGATAGCCTATACCAATAAAATCAAACTTCCTTCACAGTTTACAGTGTTGCTAAAGGCAATTATTACCCTAGAAGGCAGTGTGAAATTCTTAAACCCTGAGTTTAGCTTATCTCAAGTGTCAAAAAATGTTGTAAAAGAAATTTATTTAGATAGATTTCACCCTAAAAATTTAGCGGGGGAAATGAAGGATTATTCAGAAGAAATACTGTATGGTATTAAGTATTTGCCTAAACAAATAAGAAGTTTAATGAAGAAAATAGAAAATAATGAAATAAAGTTTCAATTGGAACAAGTAGGCTTTGAAAAATTACAAGAAGAATTAACACGAATGACCAATAAATTATCTTTAAGCCTGATTAGTTCTGCTTTGATTGTAGGATCATCTTTGATTATTCAAAGTGCCAGTGGACCCATGATTTGGGGTGTTTCATTACTGGGAATTATAGGTTATGTATTAGCAAGTGTTTTAGGGATAGGTATTATTCTTTCTATTTTATTCGGCAGCTTTGGAAAAAAATAAAGGAGGTTTCCTTTATAGAAACATGGTAAGGAAAGGTAGGGGGATTCTTGGAAAAGTGGATGGTGAGAAGTACAAAAGTAGACTTTAAAAAGATATCTAAA